>CBDUOW010000045.1:0-10716 GCA_965368945.1 uncultured Gammaproteobacteria bacterium | reverse complement strand
AGGCGAATCATTTTGGCATCGATGTGTCATCTATTGTTTTCTTAATTTAAGACGTCTGCTATGGTAATGATGTCCTGAACCGAATCATTTTATCTTTACTGGCCTGTATAGTCATTTATGGCACTCCTGTTTTTACTTTACCATTGGGAAGATTCTCATGCTGCTATACGCTGAACATCTTCATTATGCATATGAGGAGGCCGGTCATTTACATGATGTTCTACAGGATGTCAGCCTTTCATTACAACAAGGTGAGCGGGTTGCCTTGTTGGGTAGCAGCGGTTCAGGCAAGTCAACACTGCTGAATTTGATCGGTGGGATCGATGAGCCCTCTCATGGCACCATCACCATCGATAGCAAGGTAATTACCAGTTTGTCTGAGCCGGCGTTAACACTCTTTCGGCGCCAGCATATTGGTTTCATCTATCAACAGTTCAACCTGATTCCCACCCTGACCACGGCGGAAAATATTCTGCTGCCATTAGAATTGCTTGGACTCGCATCGAACGAACAAAAACAACGGCTGACGTATTGGCTGGAAGCAATTGGCCTGGCCGAACGGGGCCAATCATTTCCTGATCAACTATCAGGCGGCGAGCAACAACGTGTTTCGATTGCGCGTGCATTGGTTCATCACCCCACGCTGGTGTTGGCGGATGAGCCAACCGGCAACCTGGATGCGCAAAATGGTCAAATGATTCTGAATTTATTGTTTGAGCTCACACAACAGCATAACCAGAGCTTGTTGATTGTAACTCATAGCAAAGCGGTGGCAGACAGGGCTGATCGCACCCTGATTCTTGAGCAGGGTGTGCTGCATGAGGGCGGACAGGATATTACATGGTGAGCCGAATGCTGTTTCGTTCCAGTTGGCGTTTCTTTACACGCCATCCCTGGCAACTTTGGTTGACACTACTTAGCATCGCCTTAGGAACCGCAGTGATGATTGCGGTTGACCTGGCAAACATGACTGCTAATCAATCGTTCCGTCATTCGGTCGCGGTCCTGTCCGGACCCATGACACACGAAATAAGCGCAAGCCAGGGCGAAATTCCAGAGGGTATTTATACCCAAATACGTGTGCAATGGGGTCTGCGTGATTCAGTCCCGCAAGTTGAAGGCGCGGTTAGCATTGCGGATTTTCAATATACCCTGCTGGGTGTTGACCCTCTTGCTTATTTGGCACAGCCTCAAGTAAGTTTCGATTTTCCAACCGATACGATTCCACGCTTGCTAACAGAACCCAATAGCGCGGTGATATCTTCCGCACTGGCGAAACGGCTAAACCTTAAAGCAGGTGAATCACTAAGTGTCACGATTAATAATCAGCAGAAAAAGTTAACGATACTGGCCGTAGTCGATTCGCAAGATGACGCACGTCTGACGGATCTGGTTGTCACCGATATTGCATCGGCACAAAGTCTGTTGGGTAAATCTGGATATTTGACGCGGATTCAACTGGTGCTGGATGACGTGCAGGCTACAGTATTGAAAGAACGGCTACCAGTAAAATTAAAACTGGTCTCGTATCAGGGTCAGCAGCAAAGTTTTTCGCAAATGACGGAAGCTTTTCGTATTAATCTGACGGCTATGAGTTTGTTGGCAGTGTTGGTAGGTGCTTTTCTGGTCTATAACACCATGACCTTCTCGGTACTGCAGCGCCGACAAACTTTTGCCATTAACCGCATGATCGGCACCACCGGCAGACAATTGTTCCAGCATATGCTGCTTGAAGCCATTATCCTGGGTTTGGTGGGAAGTGTCTTGGGAGTATTACTGGGAATTCTGCTTGGACAGGGTTTATTAGTCCTGGTAACCCAAACGATTTCTGACTTGTATGTTTCGGTCAATGCGACCGAGTTATTGATCACCCCATGGCAGGTACTGAAAGGTGCGGGAATTACCCTGCTGGCGGTACTGGCAGCAACATTGGCACCGGCTTTGGAGGCAGCCCGAGTTCAACCGGTGTTTGTCTATCGTATTTCACATCTAGAACATACAGGTCAACGAATGTCCCGTTGGCTTATGCTCGGCGGTTTTATTTGCATGGCGCTCAGTCCGTTACTGATTGCCGCATCCGGCCGAAGTCTAGTCATTGGTTTTATGGGATTGTTTATGTTTATTGTGGGTTACAGCCTGGTAGTCCCTGCACTGTTAAAAGGCGTATTGCATTGGTTACAGCGTTTTCCATCTTACAGTTTGTATCAGAGAATGACCCTTCGTGGGATACAAACCTCACTGAGCCGAACCAGCCTGGCAATTGTTGCACTGACAGTAGCAGTGTCTGCGACTGTCGGAGTTAGCATTATGATCGGCTCATTTCGTGCCAGCGTTGCAGACTGGTTGGAAGACACCTTACAAAGTGACCTGTATATCTCGGCAACGACTATAAGCTCATCGCGTATTGAAGGCACCCTGGATCCACAATGGTTACAACGTGTGCAGAAATTACCGGGTGTCGCTTCAGTGAGTACCGGGCGTAATGCCAGACTTGAAGTTGATGGTGTAACGGTACCGATGCTGGTATTACAGCCGGGTGAGCACAGTGGACGTGGTTTTGAATACCTGTATGGCGATCGTGACGATATATGGCGGGCATTTTTAGAAGATGAAGTGTTACTGGTTTCTGAACCATTTGCCTACCATCACCAGGTTCGGGCTGGTGACAACATCATGCTACAGACCGGTGTAGCGGGAACTATCAGTCTTAAAATCGCCGGCGTGTATCAGGACTACAGTGCCACACAGGGGATGGTGGTACTGCCACGTCGTATTTATGAAACGTACTGGGCGGATCGGGGTATTTCCACGATTGGTTTGATGTTAAAGGAGGAAGCGGATGTCGCCGCACTAACACAACAACTACAGAGCTGGGCCGGTGCCGGTTCCCAGGCTGTGATGGTGCGTTCCAATAAAACCATCCGGGATTTCTCCTTGAAAGTATTTGATCGTACGTTTGCAATTACCAACGTGCTGCGCGTGTTAGTGGTGATAGTGGCGTTTGTCGGAGTGTTCAGTGCATTAATGGCCCTGTTCCTGGAGAAAGGACGCGAATATTCCATTCTGCGTGCTACCGGGGTAACGCCGGGACAATTGCAACGCCTGGTATTGTTGCAGTCTGCCTTGATCGGCTTGCTGGCGGGGCTGTTGTCACTACCTCTTGGCTACATCATGTCTGACATTCTGATTGAGGTAATAAACCGGCGGTCGTTTGGCTGGACTATGCAAAGCTACTTTTTTGTCAGTCTGCCATTTCAGGCCTTGTTGCTTTCGGTGTTGGCAGCCTTGTTGGCGGGGCTGTATCCCACGCGTCGCATAAGTCGTATTCCAATAAGTGATGGCTTACGCTCACTATGAAAATCGGTTTACCTATCCTATTCAGTTTACTACTGCTCGGGTGTAATAAAGCACCAACAGAATCGGCACTGGATCTCAGTGCCGCCCTGGGTGGACAGGCCGAGCAAGGATTCAGCCGCGCATTTGAACCGAGAGCGTTCCAGTTTCCGCAGGATCATGCCGCCCATCCCGGCTTTCGCAATGAGTGGTGGTACATCACCGGGAATCTGGCGGATGAATCAAATAATCGTTACGGTTATCAGGTCACTTTGTTTCGTATTGCTCTGTCACCGAAGCCACCAGTCAGTAACTCAAGCTGGGCAACCAACCAGGTCTGGATGGCGCATGTGGCACTGACGGATGTAAATGCGGCTCGCCACTCACATGAGCAGCGCCTGGCGCGAGGCGCGGTTGGTCTTGCCGGGCAGAGCGAGCAACCGTTTCGTGTCTGGCTGGAGGACTGGCAGATCATCGGGACTGAGCAAGGCGCCTTTCCCTGGGTGATTGATGTGAAAGCCAGGGAATTTACCTTGAATCTGAAACTCACGCCTCACAAGCCGGTGGTCCTGCAAGGTGACAAGGGTTTGAGCCAGAAAAGCAGTGAACCAGGTAACGCCTCTTATTACTATTCGTTTACACGCCTGCAAACCCGGGGTGAAATCATCAAGCATGGCCAGCACATAAAAGTAAGCGGCTGGTCGTGGCTGGATCGGGAATGGAGTACCAGTGCCCTGGGTACGGATCAGGTCGGTTGGGACTGGTTTTCGTTACAGTTGAATGATCAACATGAGCTGATGTTTTATCGCTTGCGCAAACAAAACGGGGAGACTGATCCTCACAGCGCCGGTAAATGGGTCATGCCCGGCGGCGAGTCGCAGTCACTGGTTGCCACTGATGTGGTAATGCAGCCGCTGCATTACTGGACTTCACCAACTGGCAGGCGATATCCAGTCAGTTGGAAGCTACAGATACCCAGGTTGCAACAGCAGCTTGTGGTAGAAGCCTTACTTGATGATCAGGAAATGGCGACCGGGATTTATTACTGGGAGGGGGCGGTGAAGGTATCCAATGCCGCAACCAATGACCTGCTTGGTTATGGCTATCTGGAAATGACAGGCTATTAATAGAGGGTATGGTTTCGGCTGCCCGTACTATCAATGCAGTTTTCGTGTTGCATCCAGTGTCACCAGTTCATCAAAGCGCTTGAGCAGTGCCAGCAGATGGGCGGACTGGTTACCGTGATGGCGCAGACACTCTTCAGCATATGCGAAGATACCGCTCTGGGCAGGGAGGGACTGGCCTGTTTCAATAATGTCTTTCATACGAGGCAGAAATATCCACTGCAGCCATTGTTCAAACGCGAGTTGATCCACACTGAATGGTTGCTGGCTGGCGAGCGCATTGGCAGGCGGTTTTTCCTCTTCCCACCAGTCAAGCGCACGCATTTCTGCTTCCAGTTCCAGTAACACATCGACAATGCGTTGGGGGATGTCATGCATCCGGCGAGTATACCAGTCGAGTAGCCGTCTGCTCAGGCTGCTGGCTCCCGACCATGTTGCTAAGTCAAATCGAACAACAGTATTTCCTAATAAACAGGGCACAGCCCGACCAACTAAGCGCATGAATTCCGGGAAACCAGGACTTATGTCTGCCTGCCAGGGGTTGATCTGAGCTGGGGGCAGACAAATGCCGGTAATTAGGTCGCGATTATTACAGCCGTTCTCCGGCCCCCAGATTACTGGTTTTAGTTCCCTTCCATCTCGAGATCAGCGAGCACGGCTTCCAGGCCTGCCTTGGCGCATTTCTCGTCGGTTTCCCCGGAGGGTGCGCCACTCACGCCGATGCCCGCCATCAGGTTACCGCCAACATTCACCGGTATCCCGCCGGCGCTGATGACCAGGCCATCGATTTTGGGGACACCATAGGCGCCCTTGAAGCGATCCTGCATTTCAGACAAGGGGCTGTTGAAAGCCATGGCGGTATGGGCTTTCTGTTTGCTGATAGGGATGGTGATATCCATGGCCAGAACATCGCGCAGCACAACCTGCTCATGTCCGCCACGATCAACCACGGTGACTGCAATCTGCACGCCCTCCTTACGGCACTGATCGATGGCACCTTGAGCAATACGCAATGCGGTTTCCAGGCTTAGGCGCTTGATATTATGGGTCATTTTTTCTTCCGCCTGGATTGGCAAAGCGAGTAGTGAAACGATAATTATTCCCAGTACAGATTTCATTGGTGGGCTCCTTGATTGTTCTTGGCGGTTAGCAAGATTGTTAAAATTTGTGACTTTTCCAGATTATCCTGATACCAAAATATTTTCCATGCTTTAATTATAGGTAAATTACAGGTATCAATATTCAAGAGGTGAGATATGGATAGCTCATTATCCCGCGCTGGCAAAGAACACCGAGTTAACACTGAACGCTATTTTCACGTCATGGGCCAAGGCTGGTATGTCTTGACCCGCGAAGGCGTGGATGGTCCCCACGTTGATAGAAATAGAGCAAAACTAGTGGTCAGTCAGCTTATTGACCCTGATTCCGTGCCAGTGGAAAAATCAGAAGACGAAGACACTCCACGTTGGGAAGAATTCTTCCTGAGATAGTTTTCCAATTCACAATAGTAAGAATAATTAGAGCCAGCAATGACTGGCTCTTTTTATTTTCCACGCCATATCATACCGGGGCCGCACCCAAATGGCTTTTTAACAACTTTGCTGAACGCGGCTGCTCTGTGATAACACACCTTATGCTGCGATAGGGTTAATTTTGCTTATTGGCAGTTGTCGCTATCCCGATTATTATCCATCAGGTGCAGAGTACAAATTCCCAGGTTTCACGTCTTAGCGCTTATTTGATAGTGGCGTTCGCCGTCTTGTTGGGGGGCGGCTCAATGATATTACTCGGAACCTTCCTGGTTCTTGGATCATTTCAACTGCTGGATATGGGCTTGTCAGTACAGGCGGCTCTTGCTGTCGATGGTATTTTATGTCTGGCATTTTTTATGCAACACAGCGGCATGGTGCGGAGGTCCTTTCAGCGACGATTTGATTCTTTCGCACCCGGACATTATCGCGGCGCGGTATATGCCATCGCCTCCGGTGTTGTGTTGTTAATCCTGTTGCTGCTGTGGCAGAGAACCGAGCCGGCGGTGGTATCGGTTCAGGGCCCGTTACGCTGGTGCTTTTACGCCGCTCTGGTGGCTTCGCTGGCGGGTTTTGTCTGGAGTAGCCGATCTCTCGGTGCATTTGATGCACTTGGCATCCAGCCTGTCTTGGCCCAGATAAAGGACGCGCAGGTGCATGACATGCCATTGACGGTCCGCGGTGCTTATCGTTGGGTGCGTCATCCCATTTATACCGCTTCCCTGCTGTTGATCTGGTCACAGCCTGATTTGACCTATGATCGTATTTTATTCAATGTCAGCTGGACAGGGTGGATCATTATCGGCAGCGTGCTTGAGGAACGTGACCTCGTGGCGAACTTCGGCGCCCCGTACGTGGAGTACCAGCAAAAAGTACCCATGCTGGTCCCCTGGCGTATTCCAGCTGATGACTGAGAGAAAGCTGAAAAAAGGTAAAGTGACGAGAAAGGAGCCGAACAAATAAATTATTCTGGCTCCTTTTTCAATTTGTAACCTTTAGATGGGTCGACAGAAATGCCCGTGATATGCGTGCTGCATGAGTTGTAGAAATGCCGGACCACGGACATGCACAAGATCGGTATGGTCGCCGGCTTCAAAGTATATGTCGGGACATTTTTCCAGACTGCCGTCCATCACCACATCCATGTGATACGCCTCACCAATAGGGGGGATCGCGCCTAAATCACAATCGTGAAACAAGCCTGCCAGTTCGTCTTCTGTGGCCAGTCCCAGGCGCCGTTCCAACTGACGGCTGAGTTGCCCCAGTTCGATGTGATGACTTGCCGGTATCACCGCCATGAGATAGCCGTCTTCATCTTCCAGGATGACGGACTTGGCAAATTGTTCGGGCGGGATATGCGTTGTTTGTGCTGTGTCGAGACTTGTTTCTGTGTGGGCATGGGGCAACACATCATAGTCAATGCCGCTTTTATCAAGATACTCTTGTAGTGTGATCGCAATAGCCATGTTGCACCTCCTCGGGATAGTGCGTGGCAGAAAATGCTGTAGCTAGACGATAAATATAGTCAATTGCTGTGGTTCCATTCGATACGCAGTTAATAAGCCGCATGAGTAACAAGGTTATGTGTCTCACTGCAGGATTAACCGTATGATTTTATTCAGCTAGTCAGGGGGCAGGGTATATTGGGAATAATACTTGACTATTGCACTTGGTTATCTAGACTTACATTGTCCTTACTAACCCCCTCGCTGGAGGATAATGTCATGATAATTCGTACTACCACTGATCCCATTTCAAACCGTGAAGTACTCAACCCGGATGACCATCCCTGTGTCTATGACGGTGATGGAGAAAACGGCCTTGAGATTTACTTTGAAAATGAAGAAAACCGCCAGATTTATCTGAATATGGAAATGGAAGGCAATATTGTATTAAAGGGTGATGATAGCGATGACTATGTCGCTGAAGGTTAATTGTTATTGATCCTTAATATTTGCTGGTTATTTATTTCCAGTTTGATTTCGTAAGGCAGTGTGACTGAATAAACAGGTCTTAACGGCCTACTATTTTCGGTGAAGGAGATCTGAAATGAAACGAAGACTGTACTATTTATTGCCCGATACTTCACATGCTGAAAAATTAGTAGAAGACCTGGCCGAAGCGGCTATTTTAAAACAGGATGTTCATGCGGTTGCGAAAGATAACCTTCACTTAAACGGTATCGATGATGTCCATGGAGTGACTGAAAACGATCGGGATTATTTTGTTGAATGGTTTGTGTGGCGCATAAATTTAGCGCTTTTCTTTGTGGCCCTGATTGCTTTTTTTGTCATGTTAATCTGGAGCCCCGGTGTATGGTTGCTCCTGCCCATAGCGATCATGATGGGTACATTTATCTCAGGTCTGATGTTTGTCTTACGCCTGCCCAATGTTCATCTAAATGAGTTTTTTTCGGCGATACAGCATGGTGAAGTGCTGCTGATGATTGATGTGCCTTCCTCGGATGTTGAGGAAGTGGATTATCTTGTACACCGAAAACATCCCGAGGTAGTCTCTGGTGGAGTTTGCTGGCATGTATAGCTATTTATGCCAGAGTACGATGCCCATGCTCTGAGAGTAGAGGTATTGACTGCTATTTGGTTTTCATCAACCCACGCAGGAAACTCATATAGGGCGCGGTATCCCAGGCTCTGCCTCCAAGGGCCTGATAAAGAACCTGGCCATCAGGGTCAACGAGATAAGTGGCGGGAAGGCCGCGCGGTCGCCATTTTTCGGTTACTTGCCCGTCACGATCCATAAGCGGTCGAATATCAGGCGCATAAGCACTGAGAAAGCTGAAGACGGTGTCTTCATCCTCGGCGGTATTTATCATGGCAACCTTTAATCCTTCGGCCTGCAGAGTGCTTATCATGTTCTGGATTGCCGGCATTTCCTCACGACACGGGCCACACCAACTCGCCCAGAAATGCACAAATACCCAGGCGCCTTTATCCTGTTTGAGCGTATAAGTTTCACCATCCAGATCATCCAAAGTCGTGCGGGGAGCCGGGGAAGGCTTTAGTTCTAGAATACCTTGCGGCAAAGTTATGGACTCAGCCGCGAGTGACGGGTTTGTAAAGACAAGAGAGAAAAGCATAATTCCTAACAGGTGATATCGCATCATGGATCTTGTGCGCACTCTATATGGTTGAAGATGACAGTAATTGGGATACCGGACTTATCTGCCTTGGTCGGAAAGCTGGCATGAATCTGCATGGGGCTATTACTTCGAGGCAAGACGATGTTGCCGCCTTCCCGTTCCTCGGGTTGAAAATCGAGGATTTCCGGCAACAGGGTCCAGCGAAAGATTGATTGATGCGCAAGCGGTATCTGCATTTCACTCCATTTAGCCTTCCAGTAGTGTCGATCCCGCCTTGTCACATTACTATTGGGGTTACTGAATTTCCATTGAGCTAAATCCAGCCATATTATGTTTTGACTTTTGTTGTGCACCCAGACGGTGATAAAACATTGTTGTTTCAGTCTTTCTACCATAGGCTTACTGAATCCACGTGCCTCATAGAATGCGGCGATTTGTTGGGGAGCGCGCGGCATGAGGCCGACTGCCAGTTCAGGCGAGTCATAATGAGGTGTGGTATCAGCACAGGCAGTTGCTGCGAAAAACATTGAAAGCAAGCTAGCAATGGTTTGCAAAATGATATTTGGTGTTTGCATCAAGGTCATATAATTTGTCAATATCGGCAATTATAGCATCAAGAGGTTGCTGGTTTGTTGTGATTAAAAATGCCAAAATAAAAACTAGCATAACAAGGATGGGACACTTATTGGGCCAGGGAGGCAATTAAGGAATAGCACTTTATCTGGAAGACTGTAGTTTTTTGTGTTGTGTGAATAAAGAAATGCTACCAGGTAATGACGACAAATATAAAATCGAAGTCTAATGTTCCAATTGCGATTCGGCTGCTAAGTTTAGGCTTACGCAGCCTGGATGCAGCGTCACCGCAGCTTGCTGGTCGCTGGGCTTATCGCCTGTGGTTCGGGACACATCGTTTCGCTGAACCAAAGCGTGAAACTCAATGGCGTGAACAGGCAAATCAATTTACCCTGTCGCATGAGTATGGCCCAATCGCATTATACAGTTGGGGCGCTGGACCGACGGTGCTCCTTGTGCATGGCTGGAACGGGCGTGGCACACAGATGGGGGGGCTGGCTGCGCAGTTAGCCGATGCTGGCTATCGTGCAGTTGCATTTGATGCCCCAGGCCACGGTCGATCACCGGGAAATTGCAGTACAATATTTCGAATTGTAGATGCGGTGGAGATGATTACCAATGAAGTTGGTCCACTCAAAGGTATTGTGACGCACTCGTTTGGAGCTATGGTGATAGCGCGCGCCTTACGCGAACAACTGACAACTGATAAGGTTGTATGTATTAATCCAGCGACACAATTGAGTCTCTTAAAGGAGACTTTCTATGGAATGCTGCGTATAGCGCCTGGTACACAAAGAGTTTTTGAGCAGTTGCTGGAGAAAAATTATGGCGCTGATATCGACAATATTATTTCAGCCGATGTAAATGCGGCGGAACTATCCATTCCGGCCCTTATTATTCATGATAAAGACGATAGCGAAGTACCATGGCAACAGGGAGAGTTGCTTGCTGATGCCTGGCCGGGCGCCCGGTTTGTGCTAACACAAGGCCTGGGGCATACATGGAGTTTGCGTGACAATGAGACCATTCAAAAGGTGGTAAATTTTATTGCTGACAG
>CBDUOW010000044.1:0-10736 GCA_965368945.1 uncultured Gammaproteobacteria bacterium | reverse complement strand
TGACGAAAATTCGACTTTCGAGTTTTATCGTCGTAATGAGCAGGGATCTACATATGTCGGTGTTTATTACTACAGATAAAAATTAATTCTTACAAAATTAGGGTCAGAGAACAATTTTATAATATAAGTGCGCAGGAATATTAGTTGTATTCATTCTCTGGCCCTAACATATTTTCCCAGTGATTTGTTCTAGCAGGTTTTATAAGTATGCATCTGTTGAAAGTCAGGAAAACCAGGCTGCCTTCTATAACAATATTACCTTGGCTACTGGGCCGAACACGTATTATATTTTTTTTCAGAGACGGAAAATGCTGTAATGATCCCACCACTAAAACATACGCTAAAGTTATCGGCAATTGAATCCAAATTGGCATCTGTTAAAACGGCAGGAAGACTGTTTTTGCAATCACGAATAAGCTGATTGACTTTTGTTGTGCATTCCGACTCGTTACTACCTATGCATTTCATAAAGTTTTTATCAGAACAAGGCATAAGCAGATCTGTTTTCATGGATGCTATAAAGTCATCTCGTGATTGCTCTTTAGCGCTCACGAATTGAGTATAGGACAAAATAAAAGTCAGCCCAACAACAATTATTATCTTGGAGTTCATTTCAAGTCCTCGATCATATTAGCAGAATTGTATGTGTGGTTCATTTTCCAGACAGATAGATACCATTATAGAACAGTGCACGTAGCTCAGGCAGTAGTTCGGCAACAAATTTAAGCTATATGCAAGTCTCTCATAAGCGGCATTATTCACGCATTAACGCTCGAACTTCTGTATGTGTCATAGTCGGAATAGCATTCCAAAATATACCTTTACATTCATATAAAAAAAGGGTTGGTGACAAATGTTAATAAACATATTGCCACCAACCCTTTTAACATTAAACAGCTGTTGTTAGCTGTGTATTTCACGAATGACGCTTACTTCTCGGTGACTACAACCGCTAAAGATTCGGTGTAAGTAATCATTACTTTATCACCTACGGCAACCTTTTCGAGATTGGCAGGGTTACGTACTTTTACCGTTTTACTGTTACCTTCCGGGCCCTTCAGAGTGACAGTTTCGTTTTCCTTGTCAATGGCCTCGATGACAACAATAACGGTGGTTTCACTGATAGCAGCACCCGCCGGTTTTTCACCTGGTTCCGCCCTGGTTGCAGCAGAGATTTCTCCAGCACCAAGTTCCGCTTCTTCAGGACCCATTACCTGGATTTCAATGGCTTCTATGTATTCGACCATAATTTTGTCGCCTACATCTACCTGCGCCAGGTTTCGCACTTGCTCGCCGGCAATAAATGTAACCGATTCACCCGAAGAATCTAGCAGAGTGACCTGACGCGTTTCTTGATTGACAGCGGTGACAGTGGCTTCCATTGTTACCGTGACTTCTTCCATCATGGCTGGTTTTTCTTGTGGTGCGGCGGCAGTTTCTTCCACGGCCATGGGGGCTTTCTCAGGCTGCGCGGTTTTGTCCCCCTTGTCACAACCCACAATAGTGATAATCCCCGCTAGTAAAACGAATTTTATTAACTGCTTATTCATGGTCTCGTATTTCCTTGTTATTGTATGCATTTAGCACACGTTGTTATTAATAAAAACCGATATTATCAATAAATAACTCTATGGTTCATTGTTGTGCAATTGTCCATGACTTGAGGAAGTTATCAAGTGATTTATACAAATAAATGCACAAAATGAGACGGGGTAGTGAAATTATAACAAGCTGCAAACTTGCTGATTCATGCGTTTATTTGTTGTGTAAATTCGATGAGCATGGCGTATGCTGGGTATTATAAACCCACGACAAAATATCGAGAAGAGGGGCTGTAATGGAAGGTATAAGTGACATCAAAATATGTGGTATCGATCAGATGCGACCACCACGGATACTCAAGGAACCGTATATCAACCTCTTTTTCAAGCTTAGCCACAAGGCTCCGCAAGATTGGTGCGAAGCCTTCAACCGGTTGGTTTCCAGGGGGGACTACCCTGTCAAAATTGAGACAATCACAGGGCTGTTCATTGAAACCTGGGTTCGAAAGCCGGAGGAGATAGAAACGGTACTGGATGAGCTTAAGAAAGCTGTCAGTACCTGTAATCAGGAGTACATTGACCGTGTTCAGGCCGAGGCAAGCGCTGCGGCGGATGTAGGTGGCAAGTCAGAGGATGAGGGGGAACAGGGGCGCCTGAACCGGATTATCGCTGAGTTGAATTTCGATGACTAAAGAAGTTCGAAGGGAGCGAGGTGAATAGACTATAACCATTGAATCGGTGAGGTCAGGCTCGATTACGTATTCATTTAAACCTCCACGCTTATAGGGAGGGCAGTGGTGTACTTTATCTGTTCCATGGCAAAACTGGATGTGACATTGGATAGCTCGATTCGGTCAATCAACTTTTTATAAAACCGGTCATAGGCCTCGATACTGCTGACCACTACACGCAGCAGGTAGTCTATTTCTCCGCTCATTCGATAGATCTCCATGACCTCCGGCAGTTCATTGACCTCTTTGTTAAAACGCTCTATCCACTGCACGGTGTGTTGGTCGGTCTTGATCGCCACAAATACCGTGACATTGGCGTTGATCTTTTTGGGATCCAGCAGCGCGACCCTGGCTCGTATATAGCCTTGCTCTTCCAGTTTCTGAATACGCTTCCAGCACGGCGTAACGGACAGGGATATCTGTTCTGCGATTTGTTTAACCGTCAGGCTGGCATCCATTTGTAGGAGATCCAGAATTCTCTTGTCTGTTGTATCCATGAAATATATTTCTAATATATCTGATATATGAAGTATTTATTTACCATATTATGGGTATATGTCTAGTATAGAGTAGTTATTTTCTATAATAAGTCAATTATGCAAAATTTTAATATAAACTTAGATTATTCATAGGCGGACTGAAATAGAGCAGGAAACGGTAAATGATATCGGCTTCGGAACAACTGGAAATCACTGGGTTACCACCGCATGTCGGGAGTTGGAGCGCCGTGGGCCTTCCTGGTTTCATCATTACGGTACTTGATCGCTGGCAGCGTAACTTTGGAGATCTGCCCGATCAATTTGTGCTGGTGGCGTGCCCACAGGTGGAAATCAATGCTATTGGCGGTCTGCCTTTCCGTGTCAGGGAATTGACGGATTCACGCGTGCGAATCCTGCACTTCACCGGTTGCCACAAACCTTATCAAATCATTCTTTTGTTTGGTGAAGATGCCGAAGCGCGCCGGGAAGAGATCCAGAAATTGCTTTCGTGGTCTGAGGGATATCAGGTGGATTTCGTTGATGGGGGTGCCCGTTTGCGGTTCATTGAAGCCATCGAAGAAAATGACTATGCCGTTGAGTTGGAAAATGAAGGTATTCTTGCAGAGCTGAAGAAATATTAGGGGACTACGCTATGCACACAGCGGCAGGACCAAACCAATTGTGTATAAAATCACAGGTGATAAAAATAGCGCAATCAGGCAATTTTAAGTGAGGCGTCACCTGCTGATGTGAGGATACGATACGCTCGGGTAATCGATGTTTCGTCACCCACGTTCCCCGGAAAGATCACCACGGGTAGATTCGGAAAGCGGGGATGATCCTCGGGACAACGAATTACGGAACAGCCCGGCAGGATCTGGCCGACCACACGTGAGACAGCGAGGTCTAAACCGGTACTCAGGACATCATTGGAAGTAATACCACCTTTGCTGATTAAAAACCCGATAGTTGCGGGCAAGCGGCTGACAATATCCATCAGGAAGTTAGACAGACGCTGGCCAAAGGCCAGCCGTGCTGCCTGATCGGCAAATTGCAATTCCTCGCGCGTGGTATAGATCACCACACTTTTGCCGGCTTGATGTGCAGCCTCAATCTGCTTAAGCATATCCTCTTCGAGGCGGGTTGCTGTTTCGGTCCATTGCAGGGGATCTGCCACGTTTAGTTGTTTCACATCCACATGCACCGCGGTGATATCCGTTTGCTCACGCAGATGCGCCAGTTGCTGACTGGTCTTGCTGACATGCGAACCCACCAGGATCACCCCGGGTTGCTGGTTACAAACATATTGCGCCATGGCTTCACTGGCGACAGGCTGAGGAGGTAGCCTGGCAAAGGCGGTGAGCAAGCTGGCGGCGCTGCGGAACAAAAAGCGTTTGCCTTCGCCGGCGATTTCCAACAGTTGGGTTGCGAAGTTATCAAGATCTGTTTGCTGTTCTGCGTCGACAACACAGCAGACATTATTCTTCAAGCCACGCAGACGTTCACGACAGTCACCGCGTACATCGTCAAGTAAAAACCGTTCAACCGCATCGGCTTTGATCTTGCCGTGGGTTTTTTCCTCAACATAATCCGGTAAGTAAGCCGTGCTGAAACCAAACACCGAGTCACGGGCAAATTCTGTTTCATGTACAGGTACCGGCTTACCTTCGATTAACAGGTAATGCGTGCTGTTACGTGTGATACGGCCACCTTCAAAAAACGCGGGCACCATGAAATGCGCATCAAACGGCCCGAGTTCTTCGGCGATAATGTCCGTTTCGATGGGGTAATGGCCGCGCAAGGTCGAGTCGGAACGACTCACCACCAGTGGATTGATCACTTGGCCGGCCTGACGCAGTGATTCCAGCGCATGCTTGAGATTCTGACAGATGGTGCGTGTCACCTCGGCCGCCTGTTGTGCTTCCATGGCACGGGTATTGGACAGGATAAAGAACAACGGGGCCTCATCCTGTAAGCCCTGTTTCAGTGTGTCGATATCCCAGCGTGTCAGCAGCAAACAGCTATGAACGGTTTGTGATCCGGTAGGGTCGTCATCGATGACAATAATCTTGGTGTCCGCCATTCAGGGTAACCTTTATGCTAGTAACTTATACATAGAACAGTAAATATGCAGTGGGGTGTGGGCCGAAACCCACACCTTACTGCTGATGCTCTTTTGCCATCTTCAGGCGTTCAAGGTGTTGATACGCGCAGTGATATCTTTCGCTGACAGACCATTGAAGGCCATGATTTCAGCCGGTGAAGCAGTGGTTTCGCCCCGCTTCCAGGCCATCACGTCGCGCGAGGCTGCCTTGCTGCGCAGCATGACCGGCTCCAGTGAACCACTGGCACCGCCGGTTACGCCAAGCAGGATATCGCCACTGAACAGAGTATCGAAATCGCTGTCGCTCATGAAAGTACCATCCGGTTCGGACACTGTATCCCAGGCAATATAATCGGGACGATACAGACGACGCGGGTTGGCAACGGCGACAATCCGTACCCGGTAGCCCTGTTGTTCCAGTTGATCCCTGGCTTCAAACACGGGCAGCAAAACCATGTCACCGGTTACTGCGAAGACGACCGTTTTATCGCCCGCGGAACTCTCATACAAGGTGATCGCACCCTGTTCAACCGCTTGCTGCGCCTGCGCCATTGTGGTGTAGACAGGCAGCGCGCTTTTCGACGCAATGATGGCGATGCTCTTGTTAAAGGTGTTGGTGCCCCATTCGTATGCCGCCTGAATCATATTGGCATCACAAGGAAACAACGGATAGCTATTGCCGTTGCGCATCATTGCTGCCAGATAGTTCTCAATCTCGGGGCGTTGATGGGTCCAGCCGTTACGACCCTGTTCCAGCGCACCGGCGGTAAACATCATCATGATGGACGGGGTCTTGCGTCGTAATTCCGCCATGGCCTGGGCGACCGTTTGAATGATCGGCATGCCGTTAATGACGAAACTTTCATACGACAACCACATGGCACGTGACCCAAACAAGGCCAGACCACCCGCCAGACCGGCACAGGCATCCTCGTTTAACGGTTCGTAGACCTGGCCGTGCGGTCCCTGATGATACAGATCGTCTTCGGTGGGATGACGAATGATCAGCGCTTCGCTGATGTTCTTCATCCCGGAGGCTTCGTTGCCATCGGCGTTGGTTACCACGAAGCGTTTGTCACGGCGACCGACTTCACTCACCATCGCACCCATCGTAGTGGAGGGCACGGCTTTTTCCCCGATCTTGAATTCCTGTTTCGGCAATTCGCCCAGTTCCGGTAAAGGAATTTCGAACTCGGTGACAACCGTGCGGGATGCAGGCCCACCACCGGCACGCGTGAAGTTGTCACGCACCAGTTGCCATGCTTCCGGAGACAGGGCACGCATTTGCAACGCGTTACTGATGTGGGGTGCGTCAAGCGAGTCACCGGGATAAAGGTTATGCGCCTTGGCGCCGTGCTTGTGGACACCGGCACCTTTCAGTTGCTTAATGATGAAGGCGGTTAACTGTCCCGACATGGCTGATTCAGCGGCGACCTGCATGCCATCCAATACGGCGCGGGTAAAAGCGAGACGCTGTTGCATGGAGAACAGGGTCGAATCAACATAATCGCCGTCCTGGCCGGCATCATCAAACTCCTTGGCATCAACAATCACGATCTTTTTAAATCCGTGGCCTTTCCAATAGGCGAGCATTTCGTCGTTGGTTTTCAGCGAGACCATGGCATGGTGCTCCTGGCTGTAGCCATTCCAGATCAGCACCGGCAGGAAATTGGTCGCCTTGGGATAGGCGGTATTGAAATGCATCATCGCCGAAAGAATGTAGGGTTCACCCATGCCGCCATCACCCAGGGTGAAGGGGAACAGTTTGTCCGGGTGTAAATAGGCGCCCGCCATGGCAAAGTGCTGACCCTGACCGAGCGGACCGGCAGGCGCGAGCAGACCGGGGATCGCACCGGACAGGTGGCCTAGCAGGCCGTGCCGCTCACGGAACCGGGCCATCATGTCATCCATGGTGTGGATGCCCATGTCTTCCAGCGAGCCGTCAAGGAACATGGCACTGTAGAAGCCGGGCGCATGGTGGCCCACTTCAGTAATAATGTTGGTGTGGCCCAGCATAACGAGAGACGCATAGGCTTCCGCGCTGCTGGCGAAACCGCCTGGATGACCGGATTCCTTGGAGCCGCAGGTCTGCAGGGTCAGGTAACGCAGCGCATCGGCGCCGAGCAGGGTTTGAAATACGGATTTGTCGTTAACTTCACTGATGGCATTCTGGCCTTCGGCGATGGCGGGCGCCATCCCAAGGCTGTCGAAGCCTTCCAGGTTGGCACCAAAGTGCTTGATACCCTGGGTAAACCCCGGGGCGCCGTGACCTTTTGTGGTGTCCTTCGCAGGCATGCTCATGACCATTATCTCCTGATGTTGAATTCAATGACGGCAGCCGTTTGCTAGCCGTGGTATGGAGGAAGCTTAGATTGGGCGAGAGATTTCATAAAGGTAAATGTATTTCACTATGTGAAATTTTTCTACCTTTATTGTTTACGGCATCAGTAACTGATTGATATGTCTTGGCAATAGTGTCCAAATATGTCATGATTCGGTTTCGTTTTCGTATTGTGAAATTAATATGGCTGAAAAATCCTCGATTCAGGTCATCGACCGCTTGAGTCAACTACTGGATGCGATCGCGCGCTATCCCCGCCCGGTGAGTCTGAAAATCCTGGCCGCCGAAAGCGGACTCCATAGCTCCACCGCCTATCGTATTCTCAATGCCCTGGCCGTGAACGGCTTCGTCACCCGGGATGAGAATGGCAAGTACCAACTGGGTAACAAACTGTTGCGCCTGGGCAGCCGGGTCCATGCCAAGACCGATTTACGGGAAGTGGCCCGGCCCATCATGGAAAGGCTGCGGGATGAGATTGGCGAATCCGTCAACCTCACGGTGCGTGAAGGTGATGAAGTGGTGTATATCGACAAGGCAACCCCCAATCGTATGATGCATGTACAACAACTTGTTGGTAGCCGCGCCCCATTGCATGTCACGGCGGTCGGCAAGATGATGCTGGCGTTGGGCGGGGAGGAAGAATGCCGCGGCTATGCCGAGCGTACCAACCTGCCCGCTTACACCCGTAACACCCTTAACACCCTGGCCAAATTAAACGACGAGGCCGGGAATCTGCGGCAGCAAGGCTTTGCCTATGATAATGAGGAAGCGGAAATCGGTGTCGGCTGTATTGGTGTGCTTGTCTATGATGCGTTGGGTACGATTACGGCGGGCTTATCGGTTTCGGCACCGATTGAACGGCGCAAGGATGAATGGATACCGACGGTCATTGATGCCGGTAAGAGAATTTCCGAAGAACTCGGTTATCGAGCTGAACAAACTGCTATAGACAGTAAGATGGCGTTAAAGCAGCCGGAATCGTCTATATAATATGTAACACAGTCTGGGAACCTTTCAAGTAGCTTAGACTTAACCTATTTCCTGATAAAAGAGGTGAACTAAAAATGGAATTACCAGCACGCGACGGTGATGGTTATCTCGTTGATATGACTGACTGGACACCGGATATCGGGCGGGCGATGGCCGAGGCAGATGGTGTAGTACTGGATGATGTCAAATGGAACCAGATCCTCAAGGCGCGCGAATATTATGAGGAATATGGCGTGGTACCCCCGATTCGCAAATTCGCCAAGTACCTTGAAGCGGATCAGAAGGAAATGTTCAAGATGTGGATGACCGGGCCTATGAAACCCATTACCAAGTATGGCGGTTTGCCCAAGCCAACCGGTTGCGTCTGATGAATTGAAGTCTATTTAGATTCATTGTGCCAATAATAATTAAAACAGGTTTTGAAGAAATAACAACAGGGGCAGACCTGATTAAAAGCAATGAATATTTATAGTCTAACTATGCAAACACCTTATTTAGCACTTGAAAGCCGGGATTGCGGGTCGACTTAAACCAACCAGCTTTCCACGCTCTTACGATCCGGAACACCACCGGCATGCACCACTTCACCATCGATGATGACACCGGGGGTGGACATGACGCCATAGCCCATGATGGCGGCAATGTCTTCGATCTTTTCCAGTTTAATCTCTGCGCCTGTCTCTCTGGCCACTTCTTCAATGAGCTTCGCTGTAGCCTGGCAGTTACGACAGCCGCTGCCGAGTACCTTGACGGTTTTCATAGCTGTTTCCTCGCCTTAATCCAGCAATAACCATATAGGGTGAGATAGTGATCTTATGCATATTTACTTACGCATTCGTTGTATGAAGTCTTTTGCATTGTCTCCACGAAGGTATTCGGCCAGGCCGATTAATCCTTCTTTGAGGTACATGGTTTTATAGCCTTCTGTCTGCAGAAATGTCATGGCAATAATAGCCCTGTCTTTATGGGGACAAGCTGTGACAATGATCTTGTTTTTATCCAGCTCATTCAGTCGATTTGGCAATTCATTAAGCGGAATACTTTTTCCGATACTCATATGCCAGGCTTCGTATTCCTCTTTGAAGCGAATATCAATTAATTGCGCTTTTCCATCCAGCAATAGATCAACCAGCTCCCTGGTTCCCGCCTTCATCTCGATTCTGGCGTCATAATCGAAATTGGTAAGATAATTTGCCAGCGTCTGTTCTTTGGCATTGACACTAAATGTTGCAATGAGAGTAATGGTAAATAAACAAATCGAGTTAAATTTCATTTTAATCACCTCTGCTATCCTAATTGGATGAATCAATTGTAATCAATTAAATTAAAACCCCAGCCCACCAGGGTAAAGGCCACGGCTAATACAGCGGCATAGAGTGCCAGTGCCGGCCAGCGGATCACCTTGCGCAGAATAATCATCTCCGGTAGCGACAGCGCGGCGATGCTCATCATCAAGGCCAGGGTTGTCCCGATGGCAACGCCTTTGCCAAGCATGGCTTCGGCCACCGGTATCACGCCGGTAGCATTGGAATAAAGTGGCACGCCAAGTACGACTGCGGCAGGGACCGCCAGCCAATTATCCCGTCCGCCGAGGTGCTCCACCACCCAGGTTTCGGGCACATAACCATGGAAGAGGGCGCCCACGGCAATACCGGCAATCACCCACTTCCAAATACGTCCGACGATCTCGCGCACCTCGGCCCAGGCATAACGGTGACGACCGGAGAGGGAGGTATCCGCTTTTGCACGTTGCGTCGTACCTACGTGTATATTCCAGACATAGGCTTCGACCCACTGCTCAGGTCGAAAGCGTTCCATCACCACACCACCCAGGTAGGCCACTACCAGACCAGCAGCCACGTATAACGCTGCAATCTTCCAGCCGAGAATACTCACCAGTAGCACCGCGGCTACCTCGTTGATCATGGGGCTGGCAATTAGAAAGGAGAAGGTGACGCCAAGAGGGATGCCCGCCTCGACGAAGCCGATGAACAGCGGCACCGAGGAGCACGAACAGAACGGTGTTACGGCGCCGAGGGAAATCGCCGAGGAACGCGCCAGCCACTTTGGCTTGTTGCGGACATAGTCACGCACCCGTTCGGGTGACAGCATTGCTCGCAACAGGCCCATGGCATAGATAATTACCACCAGCAGTACAAAGATCTTCGCCGTATCCATAACGAAGAAGTGCAGTGCAGCACCGAGGTGGCTATCGGGGTTCTGACCTAACCATTGATAGGCGATTAAGTTGGCAAGTGTATCGAACATAAGATTGATGATATTGCAGCTTAGGCTTTATCGCTCTCAATCGCCAGTAGCGTTAGTATATTCCGTGACAGGGGTCGGGCCTAAATAACCCACTGAATAACAGACAATAAATGTTAAAATATTGGGTTAGTGAGTTATTGAAGACAGATTTTTATGGTGTGAAAATACTTTTTCAAGGATGAAAATGTTTCATATGTCTAATAATCTACCTAACCAGGCAATTTAATCAGGATGATCCATGCATGAATACGATTAGCAGTTATTTCGGGCGCAGGCTGGCGA
>CBDUOW010000043.1:0-10896 GCA_965368945.1 uncultured Gammaproteobacteria bacterium | reverse complement strand
GGCCGATCGGGATCGGACAGGCCGGCACGCGAACGCCGAATGGCATCGGACACCGCTTTAACAGCCTCATCCTGGCCTATGACTCGCGTATGCAGTGCATCTTCCATGCGAAGTAATTTTTCCCGCTCGCCTTCCAGCATTTTGGACACCGGGATCCCGGTCCACTTGGAAACGACTTCGGCAATTTCCTCTTCGGTGACCTTGTTGCGCAACAACCTGGTTTCCTGCACTTCAATCTCTGAAGCCATCTCCAGTTGCTTTTCCAGATCCGGGATACGGCCATACTGCAACTCGGACATACGGGCCAGATCCCCAGCCCGTCGGGCCGTTTCCAGTTCCAGCCGCGCACGCTCCAGTTCTTCCTTGATATGGGTGGCGCCCTGCACTGCGGCCTTTTCCGCTTTCCAGATTTCCTCCAGTTCACTGTACTCGCGTTCCATCACCGCAATATCATCCTCCAGCTTCTTCAATCGCTCCCGCGAGGCTTCATCACTCTCTTTTGCGAGGGCTTCCCGCTCGATTTTGAGCTGGATGAGCTTGCGATCCATGCGATCCATTTCTTCCGGCTTGGAATCGATTTCCATCCGAATGCGGCTCGCGGCTTCATCCACCAGGTCGATGGCTTTATCCGGCAACTGCCGATCAGTAATGTAACGGTGTGACAAGGTCGCCGCACTGACAATCGCCGGATCGGTGATATCCACGCCGTGATGCACTTCGTATTTCTCTTTCAGGCCACGCAAAATGGCAATGGTATCCTCGACACTCGGTTCATCCACCTGCACTTTCTGGAAGCGGCGCTCAAGCGCAGCATCTTTTTCAATGTATTTGCGGTACTCATCAAGGGTGGTGGCACCGACACAATGTAATTCACCTCGCGCCAACGCCGGTTTCAGCATATTGCCGGCATCCATCGCGCCTTCCGCCTTGCCGGCACCGACCATGGTATGAACTTCATCAATAAACAGAATGACCTGACCTTCCTGTTTGGCGAGATCATTCAGCACCGCCTTGAGACGTTCTTCAAATTCACCGCGGAACTTGGCACCGGCCAGGAGGGATCCCATGTCGAGTGACAACACGCGTTTATGCTTAAGGCCTTCTGGGACTTCACTGTTGATAATGCGTTGCGCCAAACCTTCAACGATAGCGGTCTTGCCCACTCCCGGCTCACCGATCAAGACCGGATTGTTCTTGGTGCGGCGTTGCAACACCTGGATGGTACGGCGGATCTCATCATCCCGACCGATAACCGGATCCAGCTTACCCTGCTCAGCCCGCTCCGTAAGATCGATGGTGTATTTTTCCAGCGCCTGACGTTGCTCCTCCGCATTGGGATCATTTACTGTCTGGCCACCGCGCACGTTATCAATGGCTTTTTCCAGCGCACCTTTACTCGCCCCGGCTTTACGCAATAAATCACCCAGTTCACCCTTGTCTTCCACTGCTGCCAGGACGAACAAATCGCTGGAAATAAATTGATCATTGCGCTTTTGCGCGAGTTTGTCGGTCAGGTTCAATAAACGGGAGAGATCGTTGGAGATATGCACATCACCGGTTGCCTCGCCAATGGTGGGCAGGCGATCCAGCGCCTCCCCTAGCTGGGAACGCAGCAGATTCACGTTGACATCCGCCTGGGTCAACAAATGGGAGACGGTACTGCCATCCTGGTCCAGCAGGGCACTCATCAGATGGACCGGTTCTATGAATTGATGATCGCGACCCACGGCCAGACTCTGGGCGTCGGCTATCGCCATCTGAAACTTACTGGTGAGTTTATCCATGCGCATAAATGCGACCCCTTATAAATTTATTACTGAGATGTTAGATAAATAGGGGTATTCCGCAAGCTTTCAAGCGCCGTGGCGAAACCAATAGCCGTCTAGCTGAGATGAAGTTACTAGATTAGTTGCCTGAGTGACCCGAATTTTTCAGGACTTGTGCCAGTTGATCCAGGCACTGCCGTTCTTCCAGAGTATCGCAGGCCACAGGCGGGTAACTGTCCAGACGCGCCTGATTGGGCCAAAGCACCGCCGGCAAAACATGCCCGGGTAAACTCACCCCGGACACATGCATGGGGTAGACGGGCGAGCCGCTCAGTTTGGCAAGACGCGCCACGCCACGTTTCAGCCGCTTCGGTCCTTTGCCCGGCAGGTGCATACCACCCTCCGGAAACAAGCCCACGACCTTGCCTTCATGCAAGGCTTGTAACGCCGCCCGAAAAGCACTGTCGTCCCGGCTGGAGCGATCCACCGGAATACAACCTCCCAGGCGAAACAGCCAGGTCAGCCCAAAGCGGTAATATTGCTCGGAAGCAATAATGAAATGCACCGGTCGCTGACAGGCAGCAAGCATCAGCATGGGATCCAGGCCCGAGATATGGTTCGCGACCACCAGCGCGGGACCCTCTTTCGGCAGGGGGACCGGCTCGATGTGGCACTTGTGATAACTTCGTAAAAACAGTCGATTCAGGCCGTCAAGGCGATTCTTCCACTTACTTCCCCAGTCGGCGACGTTGGCCGCATCCGCTTTACGAAACAGCCAGTGGAAAAACAGCACTAACAACGCGAGCGCCATGGCGGCAAACAATAACAGCAATGTCTCGTCTTGCTTCATCCTGGTTAATACACCTTGCGGCGAAACAGATCATGGCGTCGACTCACTAGCCGATCGAGAAATAATATACCGTCAAGATGATCGATTTCATGTTGGACGGCACGTGCTTCAAATCCCTGCATCTCATATTCCTGCACCTTACCATGCTCATCCCGGGCCTTGAGCTGAATATGTTCGGCACGAATAATATTAGCGGTATAGTCGGGCACCGACATGCACCCTTCCCGCCCCTTCAGCGTGCCTTGCGACGCAAGAATTTCAGGATTAATCAGCACCAGTCGTCCATGGTGTTTGATTTTTGGCTTGCTCGACACATCAACGATGACAATGCGCTCGAAGCGCGCTACCTGCGGGGCCGCGATACCCACCCCGGCGGGACCGGCACGCATGGTCTGTTCCATATCGGCAATGAATGCTCGCAACTGTGCATCGAAATTCTGCACGGTCGTGGAAACTTGTTTCAAGCGGGGATCGGGATACTGGAGGAGTTCAAGCACAGGCATGGAAACGATTAACGGACCGAGACGAAATTATCCCACCAGGGTTTCAATGGCTTGCAAACTGGCATCAATGCCTTCCGCCCTGACGATATCAAGTGCAGACTCCAACGCCGGGATCCCTTCCGTGGCATAGCCTTCAATGCTCATGATATAGATTGGCTCGGCATCGGTCCCGCCCACATCCGATTCCAGCTCGAGAATATCCAGGCCGGCTTCCGCCAACACCCCCGTCACTTTCGCCACGATACCGGCCCGATCCGCACCGTAAACGGATATCCGTACATCAGGAATGCGGTGATCATGCAAACGGGCATCGATATGATCGATATGTAAATGCAGATCGAGGGACTCGGCAACCCCGCCAACAAGATCATGCAGGGCATGGGTATTGCCGCTGAACCGCACCATCATCATGATGCTGAAGTTGCCGCCCAGGCGCATCATTGAGGTCTCTCCCAGGTTGGCGCCACCTTCGTACAATGCTGAGGTGACATGCGCTACGATGCCGGGCCGATCCTTTCCTACCAGGGTCAACATGTACCACTTCTGTTTTGCCGTCATGCCAGTCGTCCTTATTTAGATGGCATACCAAACTTAATGCAGGGTGGAATGGGCCAGATATATCACCAGCACACCTGCAAGGATCAATGTCAGTTGCTGCAAGGTTGCGGAAATCTGCAGACGTTTGTGTAACCCGGGAATGAGATCCGCGACCGCGATATAAATAAAGCTGGAGGCGGCAACCGCCAGAATATAAGGTAACACCTGCTGGAAGTCTGCCAGACCCCAGTAGGCAATCAGCGCCCCGATAAGAGTGGTAAAGCTGGCCAGAATATTAAACCACAACGCCTTGCCCCGACTGTAACCACTATGCAGCAACACGGCAAAGTCGCCGACTTCCTGCGGAATCTCATGCGCCGCCACCGCCAGGCTGGTCACAATACCCAGATGGATATCGGTAAGAAAGGCCGCGGCAATCAATACGCCATCGACCAGGTTGTGCATGCCATCGCCGATTAATACCAGGGTGCCTGCCGCCTGACCGTGCGTATCTTCATCCGGTGTGTGGGCTTCACAATGTTCCGCATGACAATGACGCCACAGCACCAGTTTCTCTAACAGGAAAAATCCCAGTATGCCGAGCAGCACCGTTAAGCCAAGGGCATGAAAATCCTCCACGCCACGCATCGCATGGGGAAGCAAGGCGAGAAAAGCCGCACCCAGCAGGGCACCGATCGCAAAACTGACAAAATGCGGCAAAACGCGATTGCGTGCCGCATCCGGTAAGAGCAAAAATACCGCTGCAGCCAGGACACTGAGTACTCCCCCCAACAGGCTGAATAACACAATCCAGGCAAGCAGACTCACACTTAATCCCCTTGTAGTTAATAAGTTGCGCGCATGTTACCCGATTAGCGCGCCTCAGGTCCCATCAGATTCGAACCAGATAACACTGGCCATGCGGCCGGTCACGCCATCACGTCGGTAGGAATAGAAACGGTCCGCTTCCTGCGAGGTACAATGGTCACCCCCGTACACCCCGGTTATCCCCCGCTGCACCAGTTGTTGTCGTGCCAGCTGATAAATATCCATCCACCAGTGACCGGGCCGGCTGAGCCGAAATGCCGTGCGGGCATCAGCATCGAGACGCAAAAATGCCTCTCGCACGTCTTCACCCACTTCATAGGCATTCGGCCCGATGGCCGGGCCCAACCACGCCAATAGTTGCTCCCCCGGCAGTTGTAGCGCGGTGACTGCGCGATCAATGATACCGGCGGCCAGGCCGCGCCAACCGGCATGCACCGCCGCCACGCGACGGCCCGCCCGATCACATAACAGCAGCGGCAGACAGTCGGCGGTTAATACGGCACAGATCACGCCGGCCTGATCGGTATAAGCGGCATCCGCTTCAATGTCCTGTTCCGACCTCTCTGCCAAAGCCCTGCCGGCATCCACTACGGTAAGACCATGCACCTGGTTGAGCCAGATCGGCTCCATAGGCAAACCAAGCCGACGCCGGTTTTCCATCACCGCAGAGGTATCGTCACCCACGTGCATCGCCAGGTTGAGTGACGCATACGCACCTTGACTGATTCCGCCCTGCCGCCAACTGGTCCCGGCGTGCACATTTGCCGGCGCGGGCCAATCAGCCGGCAACCACAACTGGCTATTCAGCCGCGCGCTCATTGCGGCGCGTCCCACCATTCGGCATCTTCAGCCAACAAGGCCGCTTCCGCATCTGCGCGTAAACTGTCCAACAGGGTCTCCATATCCGCTGGCAAGGCGGCATTCCATTCCAGGGTTTCCCCGCTAGTCGGATGAACCAGACCCAGGCGCCCGGCATGCAGCGCCTGGCGACGAAAATGTCGCAATGTCTCGGTCAAGGTTTCAGTGCAGCCTTTCGGCAGGCGCAAGCGACCACCGTAGACCGGATCGCCCACCAGCGGATGATGGATGTGGGCCATATGCACGCGAATCTGATGGGTGCGTCCCGTCTCCAGACGGCAACGAATCCAGCAATGGGCGCGAAAACGTTCCACCACCCGATAATGAGTTACCGCCGGCTTGCCGTTTGGAATGACAGCCATGCGCTTGCGCTGTACCGGATGGCGGCCAACCGGGGCGTCGACCGTACCACCCGCTGTCAGCACCCCGGTCACCACCGCCTGGTATTCACGCAACAGGCTGTGGGCCTGAAATTGCTCAACCAGCGATTTCTGCGCCGTCAGGGTTCTGGCCACCACGAGTAAGCCGCTGGTGTCCTTATCGATGCGATGCACCACCCCGGCGCGGGGAATCGTGTTGAGGCTGGCATCGTGGTGCAACAAGGCATTGACCAGGGTGCCCGCCGGATTCCCGGTGGCCGGATGCACCACCAGTCCCGCCGGCTTGTTGATCACAAGCAACTGCTCATCTTCATACACAATTTCCAGCGCAATGGCTTCCGCTTGCCAAGCCGTCTGTTCTTCCAGCTCGGCATGGATTTCCACCTGCTCACCGCCCCATACCTTGTCACGACCCCGAAGTTGCTGCCCATTGACGCGTACCTGACCCGCCTTTAACCATTGACTGAGGCGCGAACGGGAATAGCCGTCAAACAGTTGTGCCAGTGCCTGATCCAGACGCATGCCGGCGCAGGACGGGGGAATCTCACCATGGAGAATTTGTATGTCAGTCATTGTGAATGAGAGTGCTCTGGTCCGATGTCAGTGATTAGTCGATTTATCATACCGGGATATGCGAGTATACTGCTGCACCCATAGCACCAGAAGCCGGAACCAACCCGGCTCGCCGTCGGCGCTAACCTGATTAACCAGTAACAAATGACTTTCATGCTGCGACTGCCACACATTTTTCTTCTCTTGCCTCTTCTGCTGGGCCTGCACGGCTGCTCGTCCTCGCCCGATGCCGATGACCCGACGGCAGGCTGGACCGTCGAGGAAATCTACGAAGAGGCGAAAGCCGAACTGGACAATGGTCAATATGAAACCGCCATCCAGTTATTTGAAAGACTCGAATCACGCTTTCCCTATGGCGTTTACGCCGAGCGGGCGCAACTTGAAGCCGCCTATGCCTATTACAAATACAACGAACCGGAGTCGGCAATTCTGGCCGCGGATCGTTTCATCAAACTGCACCCCAATCACCCCAAGGTAGCCTACGCCTATTACCTGCGCGGGCTGGCCAGTTTTGATGCGGATCAATCCTTCTTGAACCGTGTTTTCAGACAAGACCCCACCGAACGGGATCCCAAGGCGGCCCGGCGGGCGTTTGCCTATTTTGGTGAACTGGTGCGGAAGTATCCTCATAGTGAATACAGCCGGGAGGCCATCAACCGCATGTATGACCTGCGTGATGGCCTGGCGAAATACGAAATCCATGTGATTAATTATTACCTTGAACGCAAGGCTTATGTGGCCGCCGCTAACCGGGCGACCTATATTCTGCAGAATTATCAGAACACGCCCTATGTTCCCGATGCGTTAGGCGCCATGGTTGAGGCCTATCACAAAATGGGCCTGGATGATCTGGCAGCGGATGCCTTACAGGTGTTACAGCTTAACTATCCGGACCACAAAATCACCCGCAAGGCAAAAAAACTACCCTTGGCGCCCGCCTCCTGATACCCGTGGCAATTGGATTCAGATAGCGTCTTCGCCTTCTTCGCCGGTGCGAATCCGTACTGTGCGTTCAACACTGCTGACAAATATCTTGCCATCACCGATCTTGCCGGTGCGTGCCGCATTGATAATCGCCTCGATACACTGATCCACCATGCTCTCAACGATCACCAGTTCGATTTTGACCTTGGGTAGAAAATCGATGACGTATTCGGCGCCACGATAAAGTTCAGTGTGGCCTTTCTGGCGACCAAAGCCTTTGACTTCAGTGGCAGTCATACCCGTGATACCCATCTCGGAGAGGGCTTGACGAACATCATCCAGTTTGAAAGGTTTGATGATGGCTTCTACTTTTTTCATCACTTGATCCTTTAGGTCATTTTTATATTTATCTTTGGATTGCGTTTATAAACAATTTTTGCCATCAAAGACAGGGGCGAGCATGCATTTTCCCGCTTTCACTTTCGTTGCCGGCTGTATCCCGAGGTAATCGGATAGCGCCGATCCCGGCCAAAGGCCCGCGGGGTGATACGGATCCCCGGTGGCGCCTGACGGCGTTTGTATTCATTGCGATCCACCATGTTAATCACCCGTATCACGGTATCACGCCCATAGCCGGCGGCGACAATGTCCTCCAGTCCGTGATCCTGCTCCACGTACATTTCCAGAATACCATCGAGGATATCGTACGGCGGCAGGCTGTCCGTGTCCTGCTGGTCGGGGGCCAGTTCGGCGGACGGTGGCCGATCAATCACCCGGCGGGGAATCACTTCGCTGATGCTGTTGCGGTATTCCGCCAGTCGGTACACCAGGGTCTTCGGGACATCCTTGAGGACGTCATACCCCCCCGCCATGTCACCATACAGGGTGGCATAACCGACGGCCATTTCACTCTTGTTACCGGTGGTCAGCACCATTTTGTGTTTTTTATTGGAAATGGCCATCAGGATCACCCCGCGGCAACGGGCCTGAATATTCTCTTCCGTGGTATCCGCCGGCTGGCCGGCAAATTCGTTTTTCAGGGAAGCCAGAAAGGCCTCGAAACTGGTTTCAATCGGGATCACGTGGTGCTCAACCCCAAGAATCTCCGCTTGTTCGGCCGCATCCTCCACGCTCATGTCCGCGGTATAGCGCGAGGGCATCATCACCGCCTCAACCTGCTTTGCCCCCAGGGCATCCACTGCCACTGCCAGAGTCAGGGCAGAATCAATCCCGCCGGACAAACCGATAATGACCCCTTCAAATCCGTTCTTGCTGACAAAATCCCGCACCCCGAGTACCAGGGCTTCGTACACACTGGCTTCCTGCGACAGTGGTTCCGCCAGCTGACCAAGGCGTGGAATCACATACTTGTCCTTGATATCAATATCCACCGGGTACAAGCCTTCGCAAAAGGCCGGCATACGCTGCACCACATTGCCTTCGGCATCCATGACAAAGGAATCGCCATCAAAGATCAGTTCATCCTGCCCCCCCACCAGGTTGGCATACACCACCGGCACATGATTTTCCTTCACCCGATCGGTCACGACATGCTCGCGTTCGCCGCTTTTGTTCAGGTGATAGGGGGAAGCATTCAGGACCACGATTAATTGCGCCCCCGCTTTTACCTGGGCCGCCACCGGATCGGGATACCAGATATCCTCGCACAAGGTGATTCCGACCGGCACACCGCCGATGTCCACCACACAGGGGCCATGCCCGGGAATGAAGTAGCGCCTTTCATCGAACACGCTGTAGTTGGGAAGATAATGCTTGCGCGCACTGGCGATGATTTCACCGTCACGCAGCACCAGTGCGGCATTATAAACACCCTGGGGGGTATGCTCCGGATAGCCCAGAATCACATCGATGCCTTTGATGTCGTGGCGTAACTGTGTCAACCCTTCGGCCACGCGTTCATACAAGCCCGGTCGCAGCAAGAGATCTTCGGGCGGATAACCTATCAGCGCCAGTTCGGGAAACACCACCGCATCCGCCTTGAAATCATCCCGGGCCTGGCAGGCCAGCTCCGTAATGCGAGCAATATTCTCAGCGATTGCCCCGACCAGCAGATTGGCCTGCGCCACTACCAGCCGCAGGCTGGAAGCAGACTTCGTCGATTGTGTGGTCAAGGCTGGATGTCCCGGTAGTTTCCTGGTTTATATCAATATTAACTGTTCAGCAGATCCTGCATGCATGCTCCCATGTCCGCCGGCGAGCGGGTCACGCTCACCCCGGCGGCCTCCAGGGCCGCAAACTTGCCTTCCGCAGTGCCCTTGCCCCCGGAAATGATGGCACCGGCATGGCCCATGCGCTTACCAGCCGGGGCAGTCACCCCGGCAATGTAAGCCACCACCGGTTTACTGACATGTTGCTGAATGTATTCGGCGGCCTCTTCCTCAGCGCTACCGCCGATCTCACCCACCATAATAATACCCCGGGTGGCCGGATCCGCCTCGAATTGTTCAAGGCAGTCGATGAAATCCAGGCCATGGATGGGATCGCCGCCGATCCCGACACAGGTACTCTGTCCCAACCCATTCAGCGTGGTTTGATGCACTGCTTCATAGGTCAGGGTGCCGGAACGGGAGACAATGCCGATACTGCCCGGCAGATGAATGGCGCCCGGCATAATGCCAATCTTGCAGGCACCGGGGGTGATCACACCCGGGCAGTTGGGGCCGATCAGGGCGGCGCCGGTTTCCGCCAGCACAGGCTTGACCTTGATCATATCCAGTACCGGAATGCCTTCGGTGATACAGACAATCACCTCGATCCCGGCATCGGCCGCCTCCAGGATCGCATCGGCCGCAAAGGCCGCCGGTACGTAGATCATGCTGGCGTTAGCCCCCGTTTCCGCCACCGCCTCATGCACGGTATTGAACACCGGCCGCGCCAGGTGAGTCTGCCCGCCTTTGCCCGGTGTCACCCCCCCCACCAGTCTGGTACCGTAGGCAAGGGCCTGTTCCGAATGAAAGGTGCCCTGTTTGCCGGTAAAGCCCTGGCAAATCACCCGCGTGTCTTCATTCACCAGGATCGCCATCAGTCCTGTCCTCCCGCGGCCGCGACGGCTTTTTGCGCCGCATCGGTCAGACCCGTAGCGGTAGTAATCGCCAGGCCGCTATCGGCCAGCAACTGCCTGCCCTTCTCCACATTGGTGCCTTCCAGTCGCACAATTACGGGGATGGCCAGGTCCACTTCCCGCACCGCCTGAATGATGCCCTCGGCGATTAAGTCACAGCGCACAATGCCGCCAAAAATGTTCACCAGGATGGCCCTGACCTTCGGATCGGAGAGGATGAGTTTGAAGGCTTCCGCCACCTTATCGGCGGTGGTGCCACCCCCCACATCGAGGAAATTGGCCGGCGCCCCGCCATGCAGTTGGATCAGGTCCATGGTAGCCATCGCGAGGCCGGCCCCATTGACCATACAGGCAATATTGCCATCGAGGCTCACATAGTTGAGCCCAAACCGGGAGGCGCGATGTTCCCGCTCATCCTCCTGGCTGGAATCCCGCAGCTCGGTTAAGGCCGGATGGCGATAGTGGGCGTTATCATCCGTATTGATCTTGGCATCCAGTGCCAGCAGGGTATTGTCCGAAGTCACCACCAGCGGATTGACCTCCACCAGGCTCAAATCGTTCGCCAGAAACAGCTTGTACATGCCCTGCATGATTC
>CBDUOW010000042.1:0-10924 GCA_965368945.1 uncultured Gammaproteobacteria bacterium | reverse complement strand
GACGGAATATACTGCGAACCCCAATAAACACTCATCATTGCACCATAAATACCCAGCCCGGCGGCCAGATAGGTCTGGCGAGCTTCACGGTGCCATGGTAATTTACGCGCCAGTATCAGCAGCAGCAGTGTGCACACTGCTGCACCAATCAACATACGTGACGCCACACCAAACAGAAAACCCGCCTCTTCACCACTCCACTTAATGGCTAAGGGCGTGGTTGACCAGATGATAATTATCCCCAGATAGGCCGCCGGTACTGACATTCATTTTCTCCCTTACGAATGGCAAAAATAAAAAGGCCACAGTTCTTGCGAAGCTGTGGCCTTTTGAATCCTGAATCCATGTTTCCTAACTCATGTCACAGATTTCTCCGGCCACATATTCACGTGCCATGCCTTAATCGGGCGCAGCACAATGGCAAACATGGGAAAATAGAAGTTCTGAAACATAGCGGTAAGTGTGTACGCTGGACTCAACACTGTCAACTCAAATCCTTTAATTGCAATCAAACCAGCATGACTCGCGGGTGTAAAAATAATCCCAGAGTTGATCAGTGACTTTGCTGAGAGCAAGCAACAAGGCCTCGGTAGGAATCGCTTCACGTGGGTAGATGTTATAGATAGAAATAAAGAAGTGCCCAAAACCGGCGGACTGACACCAGTCAAGCTCCATGGGTGAAAGGCTTCTCTGGCATGCGGGGCATTGTGTCCGGTAAACAGGATCGGTCTGCCAGGACTGAATGGCGAATTGCCAGTCTGCATAGCGCTTACGACAATGGGGGCAGCGTGGTAATACACCCCGGGTGTCGGCCATAAACCGAGGAGCAGGATAGATGTCGCTAATTCCAACGTGACAGAATTCGCTATTACCATTTGCAGGTGGCTCCAGCTCAATCGCCGGGGCGCAGCCGAGAAAGGTCACCAGTTGCAAAAAACGCTCGCCGATTAAATAACGGTGTTGTGCGTTGTCACCCCAGGCCTTGCCGATAAGACCCAATTGCAATAACACCTGTTCCATCTCAGCAACACTGGCGGGGACATAAGCGGGATCACGAACGTGCAGAATAAGGCGGGCAGACATGGACAACAACCAGGCAGGCTTAAAACGCGGAGTATATCAGCATTGCTCCCACGGCAAGTCATGATAGCGCCAGCCCCCGAGAGTACTGCGATGATGTTTCTCGTCCAGTTCCCCCTCAAAGCCTTCATCAATGTTGTACACATTCACAAACCCTTCGCGTAACAACAACTCCCCCGCTTCTACCGAACGTTTACCACTGCGGCAGATTAACAATACTGGCGCGGAATGGATCTCACCATGCTCGATCTTGCCACCCAGCAGTAGCTTGCGAATTTCCGTGGCAAAATGCGGATTAACTTTCCAGTCAGGCTCGTCAATCCAGGGGATGTTGATAGCACTATGGGGATGGCCAATAAACAGATATTCCATACTGGAACGAATATCCAGCAGATAAGCACGAGGCTCATCCTGCATGATCTGCCAGGCTTCTTTACAACTGATGGTTTTCAATTCTGCGGTCACAGTCACACCTTAAACTGAGATGGAAACAAAACCCTTAAACTTGTCCTGGATCATCCAGATCGGGTCTGGAATGAATATCCAGGGTTCACTTGGGCTACATCCTGTTAGAATAGACGTTTGTTCGCCAATTTCACAGCATTACTAATGGTAACCACATGTCTGATAATGATTTTTCCAAAGAAGAGCAAATTCTGCAGATGATGCGGAAAGTCCTTACCGATGTCGCCAAGGACACTTACACCAAACCAGGCCTCAAACACCCGCTATCGGAAGAGACCATTCTGAGTATTCGCGAATGTCTGAAACTGATCAGTGTCCGCGAAGGGGAATTGGCTGAAGCAGCCGGTCGCCCGTCAGAAAAACGGCCCCGTTATGTTGATGAGCCGCAGAAATCCGTAGTCGTAAAACTCGATACCAGCGGCCTGAAGAAGAAAACCAACACGGACTCGGGCAACGACTAACAGTATGGAATAGCGGCAAAGACCATGACCCGGGTCGCTATTCCAGATCCGCCCACCGTGCATAGGCTTGTTCCAACTTCGAAGTAACCTGTTCTAATTGCGCCAGCGTTGCTGCGATGTGTTCACCATCCTGCCTGTAAAATCCGTTATCGCTAACCTGTTGTTGTAGTTGTTGCTGTTCGCTTTCAAGCTGCTCTATCTTCCCCGGTAATTGCTCCAACTCGTGTTGCTCCTTGTAACTGAGCTTACGCTTGTGACCCGCCTCAACTGGCTGTGATACAGGTGCCTTGACGCTTGCCAGTTTGTTCTCAGGTGAGGGAACCCGCTTTTTCAGCTTGTGTTGATAGCGTTGCCAGTCCTCATAGCCGCCCACATATTCTCCAATCCGACCCTGGCCTTCAAATACGAATGTACTGGTTACAATGTTATCCAGAAACGCCCGATCATGACTGACCAACAGGATCGTGCCGTCGAACTCGCTGAGAAGTTCCTCCAGGAGTTCCAGGGTCTCCACATCAAGGTCATTGGTCGGCTCGTCCAGAACCAGCAGATTGGCGGGGCGCGTAAATAATTGAGCCAGCAGCAGGCGGTTACGTTCTCCACCAGAGAGGCTTTTCACCGGGGAGCGGACGCGTTGGGGTGGAAACAGAAAATCCTGCAAATAACTGATCACATGCCGTTGGCGACCATTGATGGTGACCATTTCACTGCCCTGGTTGAGATTATCCAGCACTGTCTTTTCCGCATCAAGCTGAGCCCGGGTCTGATCGAAATAGGCCACTTGCAACTTACTTCCCAACTGCACATTGCCACTATCCGCGGCTAATTCACCCAGCAGCATCCGTATCAAGGTTGATTTACCCGCCCCATTCGGCCCGATGATCCCAATCCGATCCCCACGCAGAATCCGGGTGGAAAAATCATGGATTATTTCCCGCCCTCCCAGGCTGAGACAGGCATGCTCTACTTCCACCACCAGTTTACCGGACTGCTCAGCTTGCTCCAGCTCCAGGCGTGCCTTGCCGGGTTGTTCCCGCCGATGAGCCCGATCGGTTCGCAATGCTTTGAGCGCACGGACCCGCCCTTCGTTTCGCGTCCGCCGTGCCTTGATCCCCTGCCGAATCCAGGCCTCCTCCTGGGCCAGCTTTTTATCAAACTTGGCATTGTGTTCAGCCTCAACCGCCAGCCTTTCCTCACGCTTGCGCAGATAATGCGCATAATCCCCCGGCCAGGAGGTAAGCCGCCCCCGATCCAGCTCAAGAATACGTGTCGCCAGGCGCTGCAAAAAAGCCCGGTCATGGGTGATGAATAAAATCGCCCCGTTGAAGTCGAGCAGGAATTCTTCCAGCCAGAGAATGCCTTCAATATCCAGATGGTTGGTGGGCTCATCCAGCAATAACAAGTCCGGATCACTCACAATCGCCCGGGCCAGTAATACCCGGCGCTGCATACCTCCGGAGAGGGTATTCATCAATTGATCCGCCGGCAGGCCCAGTTTTGAAATCGCGGTTTCAACGCGCTGTTCAAAACGCCAGCCGTCCGCCGTATCCAATGCGTGTGACAATTCGGTCAGCTCCTGCACCTGATGGTCTGTCTGACTCTCTTCCAGCCGCGCCAGGGCATGGTGATACCGGCGCAGCACCTCGCCTAACTCCTGCAAGCCACTGGCCACGATATCGAACACGCTACCCGTTACACCGGCAGGTAAATCCTGCTCCAGGCGGGCGACGCGTAAATTGTCGCGCCGCCAGATTTCACCGTCATCGGGTAAGGTTTCTCCATAGATAAGACGCAGCAGACTGGACTTGCCGGTGCCGTTACGCCCGACCAGGCAGACGCGCTCCCCCGCTTCAAGCGCCAGTTCAACCCCGTCGAGTAACGGCACATGACCATAACTGAGGGAAAGATTCTTCAGGGACAATAGGGGAGGCATACGAAGTTACGACGGTGGCAGTCTGCTGTATCAGGGTGGGCATTATAGCCGATCTGCAGCGGATTCCTTTGATTGGGCAATGGCATACGTTAAAATTAATCGAGTGATAACATGTTAAGTTAAGGTTAAGCTCTTCCCTGAAGAAGGACCGTTTTTACATGCTGGACGAAGAAGTCGAGATGCTGCGTAACAAACTCCACGCGCTCACCCTTGAGCATGGCGATCTGGATGATGTTATCAATCGCCTCTCCCTGGATCCCGATTTTGACCAATTGCAGCTACGGCGGATGAAAAAGCGTAAACTTGTGCTCAAGGATCAAATATCCCAAATCCGCAGCAAACTGATTCCTGATATTGAGGCTTAATCCATATCCACCACGCACCCAACATTATGTTCCTGCTTAATTTAATTGATACCTGTCGATATGTCTGCAACCCCCTCTTCCCCGCTCAACGCTGAACTCCTCATTGCAACTGGCTGCGCCCATTGCCCGGTCGTGCTGGAAGGACTGAGCACCTTAATCAAGGAAGGCGTCATCAGCTCGTTACGGGTCACCAACATCGTCAACCAGCCGGAGCGGGCCCAGGAACTGGGAGTTCGCTCGGTACCGTGGTTACAGCTCGGGCCCTTTACCCTGCAAGGATTACACAGTCCGGCTGAATTGCGCGAATGGGCGGAGCGAGCCGGCAGCATGGAAGGCATGAGTGTTTATCTGCATGACCAGCTTAAACAAGGCAACCTCGACGCCATGGAAAAACTGCTGGCTGAACAACCAACCTGGTTAGGCGCCCTGATTCCATTACTGGAACAGGAAGATACCGATATGAAAGTCCGCATCGGGGTAGATGCCTTGCTGGAAACGCTTGCAGCAAGCACTGACCTGGACAGTTTGATCGAGGAACTGGGCCGTCTCTCGCAACATGAACGCCAGTCACTCCGCAGTGATGCCACCCATTATCTCTCCCTCACGCATGCCCCGGCTGCCATCCCCTTTCTCGAGGCGCGTCTGCAGGATGAAAGTGCTGAAGTTCGGGATATTGCGAAGGAAGGTCTGGCGGAGCTTAAAGCGCTTAAACCCTGAGTCCAGGCAATCCGGCGAAATGACAGTCACTGTGGCCCAGACAAGCTGGTACGTCTACATTCTGCGCTGCGGTGATAATACCTTATACACCGGTATCAGCACCGACCCGGCGTCGCGGCTGACAGAACACAACACTGGCCAAAATGGCGCCAAGTACACCCGCGCCCGTCGCCCCGTTACATTGGTGTATACCGAACAGGCCGCATCACGCTCTGCCGCCCTGAAGCGGGAAATTGCCATAAAACGCCTGTCCCGTCAGGCCAAACTGGCCTTGATTAACAAGTAAAACCCCTAGATTTTTACAATCGTCCGCAGGGCTTCCGCGAGGGTCGATTCCTCAATCGGGAATGACAGCACAGCATGGACGGGAAAACGACTGGTCAACCTCTCCAGTTGGTGGGCGAAGTCCTGTTCATAAAACACAATCACCAGGGTATCGGGCATCCGTTGCAATACCGCCATTAAGGTTTCCAGGCTACTGGTACGGTCACGGAAATCAGACTGGTAGTTGAACTCGGCCACAATGACCCGCGGCGTGATCTTTTTCATCAATCTGATGGCATTACGAACCGAGCTAACCTTTTCGACCTGAAATCCGTGGTGTTGATAGATAGGGGTGAAATCGGGGTAACCGCCCAATTCAGTAATGGCCAACAGTAACCCCTGGTCTTGTCCGGTAATAGTCATTCCCTGCCTCGGCCTGAAAATCCCGGATTCTAGCATGTCTGATGCAGGGGTATTGAGTCGCCCAGGCCTTGAAGCTATGCTGTGCAACCCTTACTTTAAGGAATTGCTGCCTGTCCAGGCACAAATCGAACTTCACAACAGTCCAGACACAGGAAACCTGTTATGCCGTACTACGTATATTTAATTAAACCGGGTGTTACCAATCTGGTTAAAAATCTGGAGAAAGTCTCTGAATTCGAGAATTTCAAACAGGCCAAGAACTTTGTTAAAGAAAAACGTGCTGGTCAGGATGAGGACAAATCTTTAACCTACAAAATAATTTTCGCCGAGAACGCGCTGGAAGCGGAAGAACGCCTGTCAGAACAAAGGGAAGCACCTATTTTACGGGAATGGGAAAAGTAGCTCAGCGTGGACGAAACGGAATACAGGCAAACTTACCGAGAAGTCAACCAGCGGCGTTGCGTGTTCGAAAAAGCCATCAATGCACGTCGCTGCTCATGCACTCAGTCCCAACGCTTTAACCTCGCAGATCGCGAAGGTGTTTCCTGTACCAGCGAAAGAAGCTGCAACCGTTGCAAGCAATTGCTGGATTTATTACGAAACAACGCCAGTTTTGCCTTGCAGATGACTAATGTGCCTGGGCCCCTGCCCCACGCCAAGGAAGTAAAGGTACAAATCGGTGGCATGCTTGGGATTCAGAAACATTTACACCCCGATATGAGTGACGACGACCTGGTACATGATATCAATGGCCTGGCAGAGACCGCTGTACAACAGTTCAGCTCGCTGGATAACCTGCCCTACTCGGAAATAGTAAAATCGATCGTGAATTTTGAAGGCCGTTTACGCCGGCGGTCACACAAGGATAAATAAGCTGTCGAATCATCGCATGACTCCCAACGCAAAAAGTCGGCAATTAAGCCGACTTTTTATCCTGTACCTCAAGACAAAAAAAGATTCAGGAGTTAAACCAGTCAAAGGCACAATCCAGATGCGAACGCACCGCAACAATCCCATCCAGGCCGTCTTCCACCATCACGCTCACGGGGGCGCGTCGCTGAAACCGCTTGTTCTTTTGCTTCATCCAGACGAGCCCCATCGAAGGATTATGTGGGTAAGAAGTACGCAGCGCATCGGCAATACCAATGATATGCTCAATACGTTCGTTCACTTCCCTGGTATCCGGCAAAGGTGTGTCGTCACGATACCGCCTCAGCATTCGCGTTGGCGTCTTAACAGGTAGATTTAACAGGCTGACTTGATCGCTCGCACACAGGCCCCATTTATCGAGGATTGACATAATGCCCCGGGCCAAAGCAGCACGGTCTTCCTGGCTTACAACTTTATCAGTGCTGTCTGACATGAGTATTGCCTCTGGTTTCATTTACGCTAAATTGCAGCAATTTTATATTGTACAATAAGTGACCATTCTATACATAATGAATTATGGAGTCACAAAGAGATGTATTCTATTTATAAAGCCATGAAACATGCCCCTGTACACCCAGGTAGTAATAAAATGGCTATTTAATAATGCCGACTTCAGACACACCAACGCCGTTGACAAACTATCAACGCCAGTTCAATTTTAAAGCCCTATCTCCACTGGGCGGTCAAACGGCACACATTCAGTTCAAAGGGCCATTTCAGGGTGAAGAAGTCCTGTGGGATACCCATTTAATAACCCTGCAGGAAATTTACCGTCAGGGGATCGCCACAGGAAAATACCTGGAAAAAGACAGGATTTCACTCTCACAATTTATTGAAATCAATGAAAAAGATACTGCCGAAGTCGCACTCACAATTGGAGTTAATGTACCCGTTATTGATACTCCCACGGTGTTAAAAACCATTATCATGATCCATAATTACAAGCGTTTACACCATGGACGACTCGAATACGGGCCATCTCGTCAATTTTCACAAAAATAAAGACTATATTAATAGTATGCCTCGATTACTCACAGTCTCACGCGCCGCTCGCCTGGTTGGTGTTTCGCGCGGTACCCTGCAACAACAAATCCAGGATGGCGTGTTACCAAGCTTTGAAGGTATGCTTGATATAGATGATCTGACCCGAGCCTATCCGCAGGTTCAACTGGAAGATAATGCGGTGATGGAAAAAATTGAGAATATAATCGATAACGCATTACAACGGGCGCGCGGTGACAAACTTCGTAAATTACTTGCACCGGATCTCAGTACCCTGGCGGCGCGTGTTTCCAGCCTGAGCAAGGAGCTCGCAAGAACCAAACACCAGAACCAGTGGCTCAACGATGTCATAAAACAAACACAGGACAAATTACTGGAACTTGAGAAAACAGCAAAGCCAGGCTCTGCACTGGCAACATTAAGAATACAGCTTGATGATGCGTTAAACCAACCTGTTGAAGATTCGGAAGTGGATGAATTGATGATTCGAGATACGGTCTTACGTGTTATGGCGGCACAAGTTCACCTCATGCCAAGTGGCCATGAATTCTTCGTTGAAGGCAACAACTCTATACTTGAGGCAGCGCTGAGTGCCGGGTTGGCGATTAACTATGGTTGCAGCAACGGTAACTGTGGCAAGTGCAAGGCAAAATTGATTTCCGGTGAGGTCAAAAAAATACACCAGCATGATTACGTTATCTCTGAAGCTGAAAAAAACCAGGGTTACATTCTGGCCTGTTCCAATACGGCGATTAGCGATATTGTACTGCAAGCGGAAGAAGCAACTAGCGAGGCAGAAATACCTTTACAAAAGATTTCTGCCCGCGTGAAGAAAGTCGAAAAACTTACTGATAATCTGGCAGTTGTACATTTACGCACCCCCCGCACCGACAGATTGCGGTTTCTGGCCGGTCAGCGCGCAACATTATCCACCGTCGGCATAGATCCCGTTGAATATCACATTGCGAGTTGCCCTTGCGATGACAGAAACCTGCAGTTTCATATTTGTCTGCAACAAGGAAAGCCCTTTGCCGAGCATGTATTTGACCAGATGCAAAACTCTGAATCTATCATGGTCGAAGGACCCCAGGGGAATTTCGTCTTACGCGAAGATACTACCCGTCCCTTGCTGTTTATCGCATTTAATACCGGGTTTGCCCCGATTAAAAGTCTGATTGAACATGCAATGACACTGGATGTAAACGAGTTTTCACATTTGTACTGGTTTCATCAGCATGACAGCAAGCCTTATATGCATAATCTTGGCCGCGCCTGGGCGGACGCGTTTGATAACTTCCGTTATTCTCCACTACACATTCCGGGGACAGCAAGCCAGAAAGATATAGCTGCAAGCATCTCTAAGATCTCCAATGATTATCCTGAACTTGACAACTTTGATATCTACGCCTGCGGTTCAACGGCAAGTATAAGCACCCTTAAAGACTTTCTGAATAAACAAAATTTTCCTACCGAGCAATTATTCACAGAAACCCTGTAGTTTTTTTGATGACAGTGCAATCACTTAATGATTTCCTGCAACAGGCAGGTATCAATTATGTTGTTTATGACATGGGACGTCGTATGGTTCGACTGACACCGCAACTGTTCAACCAGTTTGAAAATGCGACAACTGCTTATCCGACCCCATTACAACAACATGCATGGCTGGGAATAATAGGTTGGTTGAAGAATGATAAAACGCGTCATTTCATCTGGTTCCTTAAACTCCCACTGGATGAACTTGGCAAAATAAACACGTTGGCGCGTGATAAGCTATTGCATTATTTGATGGAACAACTGGGACTACAATTACTTAGCAGTGATAAAGCGACAACTACCGAGGTTGAGCCGACCGCATTACCCCATGGTTTTACACCAGGCGAAGATAACATGGCAATGTTTCATGCCAAGGCAGCCCTACACCTGGGACAACCACCCTCACGCTTTTATGACCATGCGCGAGAATACCTGTCTGGGAAACAAGGCTATGATCAATGGGCGTTTGTTGGCATGCAAGGCCTTGCCGATGTGGTGGCGCGACGGGATCAACAAGACAACCAGAACTTGTTGCAACAGGCACTTCCCCACCTGCCGAGCCAGCCATTTGGTCAACTGTGCCGTTTTCTGGAACATGAACCTGTCTCACCACAACTGGCCGAAGCAATTATTAATCGAGCCTGCATTGATGCGGCCCCGGAAAATTCCCGAGACAATGCGGTAGCCTCCTTACGTGCTATTGCAGGCTGCCCCGATCAAGATTTACGCCAGACATATATTCACAAGGTATTGGCAGAAGAGTATGCAAGGGATATAGAGGTTCTTGCCGCCATTTCGGGGCGCTGCTGGGAAGACCTGAAAAATCATGAATTATGCCGCTCATATCTTAATGCCCTGGCAATCAATACCAGCGGCCAAAGCGGATTTACGCACTTATTAAAGGATCTGCTGGTAATCCCTGGAATGCGTGAATCCGTAATGCAGGGTTTGAGGGATCCAGATCGCTCAAAAGAGTTGGCCCAGGCTATGGGCCAATTCTTCAGTCAATTAGGCACTTAATCTTGAGGTGAGTCTTCCTTTAACCAGGTTTGTAGTGCATCGATAATTTTCTGGGCCTGATCGCGGCTTGAAATATTAAATTTGGATTTGTGCTGGTATTCACCATTACGCTTCTGATATCGCCGAATACTGAATTTATCCGGTCCATACTGCTCTTTGCGACGATCCCAGTCTTGATAACGAAATATGATTGTCGACCAGGCTCCTTTTGTCAGAATGACCTTGTCAAGTTGCTTGGATACCAGATTGCCGTCTTCCATATAGTCAACGGTTAAATCTTCAACATCAGTTGCACCCATGTAGTTCACCTCTTTAATATTTACATAAATTACAATAGACCAAATGCCGGGCTTCAGGTTTGCTTCTGTTGACGAAAAAAGTACGTCTTAACCATTATTGTGGCAATTGGCATAGAATAGTCCAGCTGGATGGCGCCATTTATGCCACAGCTACTCAGCCACGACAAGCAGCTTGTGCGCAGGTTTCGTACCAGACTAGTGCTATATATGCTCCCGGCACGAACTACCACCATGTATGCGGCATGGCCAGCAGACAAAACAGGCTGTATTAATTGGCTTACTTTTTACACATGATATCAGAAACATGCCCAATAAATTGAATCCTCTATGTTAAACCTTAGTCATCGAGACATTCGTTCCTACTATGATCATTGTTATTCCCGACTCACTTGTGCCACAAGCATCTTATCAGAGGTTGCAACGTGATAT
>CBDUOW010000041.1:0-11351 GCA_965368945.1 uncultured Gammaproteobacteria bacterium | reverse complement strand
CGGTTTCTTACGATGGTGACCAGCCAGGTCATCGGCGCGGCCTTGCCCTGCTGGTATGTCGCTGCCTGGCGCCAGACACTCAAATAGGCTTCCTGCAGACACTCCTGGGCTTGTCCCTCTGTCTTTAATATACGCACGGCAATGGCATATAGTTTCGGACTGGTGAGGCGATATAGGCGGGAAAAGGCATTTTTATCCCCTTCAGCCGTGGCGGCCAGGAGGCGGATTAGCATTTTTAGCTGGCTGTCGACGACCGGCACGGAATCAAGACCTTTGAGATCGCATTCGCAGGCACTCGAGATAGGCCATTTCATCCGGCTGAGTGCCATTGCGTTGGCTTTGCCACATCATTTCTGCCAGACATTCCATCATTTGATGTTCCACCTCATGGGGATCGGAAAAGGTTCGAAGCAGTTGGGAATAGCTTTCAGTAATACCATCAGGACGCCGGCTTGCCAACTGTTCATGGATCCCGATATGCATGGCCATGTGCAGGAAGGGATTAGTCTGCCCCATTTCCGGGGTGTAGTCCTTATCCAGATTGGCCTCTTCATCCTCTAACAGGGCGTGGTATTCAGGGTGCTGCTGAATGATTTGGATAATTATTTGCTCCAGAGGTTCCACTATTTCCCTGGTTTGATGTTTTCGCCAGGCTGAAAAAAACATGCGGCGCAGCTGGGAGCGGTCTTGTCCAAACATGGGGCTAGAGTAATGAGGGCGAGGATAACTTACAAGGGTATGTAATAAGACATTTGAGTGAAAACCAAATTCCTGCTTCAGTCGAGATTCTTATCCTTGAACTCACAGAGGTCTTCAATCATGCATGAGCCACAACGGGGCTTGCGTGCGATGCAGGTATAACGCCCATGAAGAATCAACCAGTGATGGGCATCCTGTTTATAGCGTGGCGGCACAGCCTTGAGTAATTTCTTTTCGACTTCCAACACGGTTTTTCCAGGCGCTATTCCGGTGCGGTTGGCGACGCGAAAAATATGGGTATCGACCGCAATGGTGGGATGGCCAAAGGCGGTATTGAGAATGACATTGGCGGTTTTGCGACCCACGCCGGGCAGGCTTTCCAGCGCCTGACGGTCTTCCGGTACCTGGCTGTTATATTCCTCGCTGAGGATTTTACAGGTCTTGATAATGTTCCTCGCCTTGGTGTTAAACAGGCCAATGGTTTTGATGTACTGTTTCAGACCTCGTTCCTTTAGCGCCAGGATGTCCTCCGGGGTATTGGCAACTTTATAGAGCTCGTCGGTTGCTTTATTCACACCTTTATCCGTGGCCTGGGCGGAGAGAATTACCGCAATCAGTAATTCAAATGGCGAGGAATAATTCAGTTCAGTGGTGGGTTCGGGATTATGTTTCTTTAATCGCTTGAAAAGCTCGGCAATATTTTCTTTTTTCATCATTCAATGTGGACTGGCAGGGTCTGGCTTTGTCGACCAGGTTTCCGTGAGCGAATATAGTTTTATTAACTTATGGTGTCAGGCCATTTCTGGTTCAGAGACAACAACCTTTTGCACTTTACGGGACCGGCGTTTATCAATTATGTTTTTAATGGCAATAATAAATCCAAGCCCCAGGAATGCGCCAGGTGGCAGGATCGCAAGCAGGTAGCCGGTGTATTGCTCCCACGGTTGTATGGTCATGGATTTACCGATTTCACCGAACATCAGGTCTGCATGGGACATTAATGTGCCAAAACCCACTAGTTCGCGCATGGCGCCCAGTATGACCAGCACGGCCATAAAACCGACGCCCATAAACAAGCCATCGACAATGGAAGGGATAATGGCGTTTTTGGAGGCAAAAGACTCCGCCCGGGCGATGATGGTGCAGTTGGTGACAATGAGGGGAATAAAAATTCCGAGGATTAAATAAAGTTCATGAAACCAGGCATTCATCGCCAGTTCAATGATGGTAACGACCGAGGCGATTATCAATACGAACACGGGGATTCGTATGTCGGGTCGTACCCAGCGGCGTATAAACGAAACAGTGGCATTGGAGGCGACCAGGGTCAGGGTCGTTGCCAGCCCCAGGCCGAGGCTATTAATAACCGTGTTGGAGACCGCCAGGAGGGGACACAGGCCGAGAATCTGCACAAGCGCGGCGTTATTGTTCCACAGACCTTGATTAATGATGTAGGGATAACTCTGGTCTGTCATGATGCTTTTTCCTCAGTCGGCATGGATGGCTTTTCAAACAGTTCATCCTTGTGGGTATCGAAGTAAAGCAGGCTTCGGTATACCGCATTCACGATGGCGCGGGGTGATATGGTGGCGCCGGTGAATTGATCAAAAATGCCGCCATCGCGCTTCACCGCCCAGCCTTTTTTCTCGGGAACCGTCAAGGAGCGATTATTGAATCCCAGGATCCAGTCGGATCGACTGGCATCAATGCCATCGCCCAGACCGGGGGTTTCCTTATGCTTAACCACGCGGACCCCTGCCAGGGTGCCATCGTAGCGAATGGCGACCAGTAGTTCGATACTACCACTGTATCCATCGGGAGCAACGGCGTTAATGATAGCTGCCACGGGGTTTTCGTTGCGTCGTGCCCGGTAAACCCGTACGGGTTTGTCTGTGCCAAGTAAGTCCTTATTGGTAACCGTGATGACATCGGTGAACAGGTCGTTATCATGTTGTTCGGGGGGGACAAGAATATGCAGGCTCTTTAATAAAAACGCCCGGTGGTTAGCGGCAATGCGTTCAGCAGTCGCATCATGAATCAATGCCACCATTGCCGTGCCTACAATAGCAAACAATCCCAGTAGCACGGCACTGATGGTCATGTGGCGGAGCAGGGACATGCTATTTCTTTCCCTGGCCGAACACCCGTGGCCGGGTGTAGTAATCAAGGGTGGGAACGGCCATGTTCATGATCAATACCGCGAAAGCCACCCCATCCGGGTAGCCCCCCCAGGTACGGATAATATATATGATGATGCCGATGCCAAAACCATAAATCAGCTGACCCCGTGGCGTGGCGGCCGCCGTGACCGGGTCAGTAGCAATGAAAAAAGCCCCCAGCATGGCGGCGCCGCCAAACATATGGAACCAGGGAGACGGGCGTAAGTCGGGGTCGGGTATGGCAAACAAGGTAGCTATCAGAAACAAGCCGAGGATCACCGCCAGGGGGATACGCCAGTTGATAACCTTCATATAGATTAATATCAAGCCGCCGAGCATGAACATCAGGTTAACCCATTCCCAGCCACGTCCGGCAACGCCACCAAACAGGCCGGAATAACGCACCGGGATTTCTTCCATGGTCCGATCCTGGGCCAATTCGGTTTTTACCGTATCCAATGGCGTCGCCATGGTCAGACTGTCGTAAGTCATGCCCTCCGGTAACGCGTTCAAAAAGGTAAATCGCAGGTTATCGATAAAAGTGACTTCATGGATGCCCGCCGGCAACCAGGCCGTCATTTCTTTTGGAAACGCGATCAGTAAGGTGGCATAGCCAACCATGGCAGGGTTAAACGGGTTATAGCCGAGACCGCCATACAGGTGTTTGGCAATTACGATAGCAAAGGCAATGCCGGCCATGGTCAACCACCACGGCGCAAGTGTCGGTAAGGCCAGGGCAAACAACACGGCGGTGACCACGGCACTACCGTCAAATAGATAGGGTTTGATCGGGCGATGTCGTATGCCCAGCATCAGGGCTTCACAGACAATCGCGACCGCCACCGCGAGAGAGATATTGACGACCACGCCCCAACCGAAGAAGTAGATATATACCAGGATCCCCGGGATGAGAGCGAGCAACAAAGTCAGCATCATGCGGGAAACGCTGTTCTGGGGGGGGGTATGCGGGGAACTGTGAACGGCTTGCATATTCAGTTACTGTCCTCATTGCTTGACTCGGCTTTACCTGAGCGTTGCCGTCTTTCCTCCACTTCGGATAGGGCCTGCTGCTGTTTTTCGCTCAGGTTATCCACATTTTTCTTTTGCTGTTCCTGGTCCTCCCGCTTCGCCTTGACTCTGGCCATGGCGGCTTCAATGGCCGCTTGCTTGGTGTCTGCTTCGGTATCTTCCTTGCCCTGGGTTTTTTTCAAGAGTTCCTTCTTCATCCGTTTGCGTTCTTCGTCTTCCAGTTGCTTGCGCTCCATACGATACTGGTGGAACTCATGACGCTCACGCGCATGATCGGCTTTAATTTTGTCCCGCTCCATGGCCCAGATTTCGGTCTTGGCGAAACGGTAGTACTGCACCAGGGGTATGTGGCTGGGACAGACATAAGCACAACAACCACATTCAATACAGTCAAACAGGTTATAGTCCTGCACCTTGTCGAAGTCCTTGGCGTGTGAATACCAATACAACTGTTGAGGTAACAATTGCGCGGGACACACCTCGGCACATTGACCACAGCGAATGCATGGCATGGCCGGTTGGCGATGTGGCTGGTTCTTGGGGCGCGCCAGGATACAGTTGGTGGTTTTGATCACCGGGGCATCCAGGGATGAGATGCCAAACCCCATCATTGGCCCACCCATTAACACTTCGTCCGTCTGTTCCGCCTGCCAGCCGCAGGCGTCGAGCAGATGCGCAAAGGAGGTACCGAAAAGAACTTCCAGGTTGCACGGTGTTTCAATCGCTTCACCGGTCATCGTCAGATTGCGCGAAATGAGTGGTTTGCCCGCTTCAATGGTTTCACAGACCGCGGCGGCCGTGGCAACGTTATGACAGACTACCCCGATATCGATAGGTAATCCGTTGGACGGTATTTCCTTGCCGGTTAATACCTTGACGAGTTGTTTTTCACCACCGGTTGGATAGAGAGTCGGGACTTGTACGATATCGATGTATTCCGATTCATGCTCATGCAGGGCATTGACCAGCATGGTATGCGCGACCTTCTTGTTGTCTTCAATCGCAATGAGGCAATGTTTGGCGCGCAAGGCATGTTTCATCACCAACAGACCATCAATAATGCGCCGCGGGTGCTCCTGCATCAGCATGGCGTCGCAGGTGATATAGGGCTCGCACTCAGCCCCGTTAAGTATCAGTGTCTCAACCACATTATCCGGTCCGGGATTGAGTTTTATAAAGGTAGGAAAACCGGCCCCGCCGAGACCCACGATGCCGGCATCACGGATGACATTACGTAGCGCACTGGGATCCATGTCCTGGTAGTTTGCGATCGGCTTAAGCTCCTTCCATTGGTCTTTACCGTCTGTTTCTATCACGATGCACTCGGAAGGCAGGCCCGAAGGGTGGGGCACTGGACGTTCTTCGATCGCAATGACTTTACCGGAAGTGGAGGCATGCACAGGGGCACTGACATAATCGCTGGCCTTGGCGATCATCTGACCTTTCAGCACATGATCCCCCACCGCGACAACGGGTTCCGCCGGTGCACCGATGTGCTGCTGCAGTGGTAAGGTGATTTGAGCCGGCAAGGCAACCGGCAGCACATGTTCCGTCATGGACATATGCTTGTGGCCGTCGAGGTGCAGTCCCCCATTGAAATGCCAGAGCTTATGTTTCATGCCGGGGATTTCTCCTCGACCGGCTGTTCCAGTGCGGCCGGCGGAGCTGGCCAGCACCAGGTCTTGATATCCTCTTCAACCGGGATAATGTGAATGCATTCTACCGGGCAGGGGGGGATACAGAGGTTACAACCGGTGCATTCCTCTTTGATCACCGTATGCATCTGCTTGGCGGCACCGAGGATCGCATCGACCGGACAGGCTTGAATGCAAAGCGTGCAGCCGATACAAACCTGTTCGTCGATGAACACCACTGTTTTGCCTTGATGTTCACCATGTTCTTCATTCAGTGGTTTGGGCTCACGCCCCAACAGATCCGCCAGGGCCAGAATTACTGTTTCACCCCCGGGGGGACATTGATTGATTTCCGCCTCGCCTGCGGCGATAGCTTCGGCATAGGGGCGGCACCCGGCATAACTGCATTGACCGCATTGGGTCTGTGGCAAAATGGCATCGATTTGATCCACCACCGGATCGCCTTCCACTTTAAAACGGACTGAGGCAAAACCCAGTAACAAGCCGAATAAAACAGCCAGGGCGGTGAGTACCAGGATCGCAGCGACCATCTTAGCCCTTAACCAGACCGGCAAATCCCATAAAGGCGATGGACATCAGACCCGCGGTAATCAGCGCAATAGAGGGGCCTTGAAAGGCCTCGGGGACATCGGCAACGGCCACCCGTTCACGAATCGCCGCGAACAATATCAATACCAGTGAAAAACCGATCGCGGCACCAAAGCCGTATAACGCGGATTCGATAAAACCGTGTTCTGTCTGGACATTCAATAACGCCACACCCAGTACGGCACAGTTGGTGGTGATCAATGGCAGGAAAATGCCCAGTACCTGATAGAGCAGGGGGCTGGTTTTGTGGACCACCATCTCGGTGAATTGCACGACCACGGCAATGACCAGGATAAAGGAAATAGTTCGGAGGTATTCAAGGCCCAGCGGGGCGAGCAAATATTCATTTACCAGATAGCTCAGCACCGAGGAGAGCGTCAGGACAAAGGTGGTGGCCAGGCCCATCCCGGTCGCGGTTTCCAGCTTGCGTGATACGCCCATGAAGGGGCACAGACCCAGAAATTTCACCAGCACAAAGTTATTGACCAGGATTGTGCTGACGAGGATGAGGGCGTATTCGGTCATTGCAGTTTCTCGGGTCGCATTTTCGTTTGTTTAGTCTAGTTTTTCATTCAAACCTAATAAAACCAAATACTAATGCGACTGACCTAGATCAACAACACAAGGCGCGTAGGGTTGAATGCCACCGCAGCTTGTAATGTATTTATATGGCCATTAGCTGGATTAAATTACTTCACCCGCATACCCGGTTGCGCGCCCTCATCGGGATGCAGTACCCAGAGGTCTTTGCCGCCAGGACCGGCCGCCAGCACCATCCCCTCGGAAATTCCAAAGCGCATTTTGCGTGGCTTAAGATTGGCCACCATCACTGTGAGCTTACCTTCCAGGTCTTCTGGTTGATAGGCGGATTTGATACCGGCGAAGACGTTACGGGTCTCGTTACCAATATCGAGTGTCAGCTGTAACAGCTTGTCGGCACCTTCAACGTGTTCAGCCTTGATGATGCGCGCAATGCGTAAATCGACCCTGGCAAAGTCATCAAACTCGATTTGTTCGGCAATCGGTTCAATGCCGTCGTCGGCCGACTTTTGTTGTGTAGCCGTTTGGGTGGCTTGCAGGTTTTCTTTGGAGGCATCAACCATGGCGTCAACCTTGTCCTTTTCAACTCGGGTCATAAGGGGTTTGAACGTATTAATAGTATGCGTTGTCAGGGGGGTACGGACGTCTTTCCACCTGAGTGGGTCAATATTCAGAAAGGCTTCCGATGCTACGGCCAGCTTGGGTAGCACGGGTTTTAGATAGGTAATCAGCACGCGGAACAGGTTAAGGCCCATGCTGCACACGTCTTGTACTTGCTGTTCCTTACCGGACTCTTTGGCGAGAACCCAGGGCTTTTGGGTATCAATGTATTGATTGGCATGATCCGCCAGGGCCATGATTTCACGCACTGCATGGCTGAACTCACGGTTTTCATACAGCGCAGCAATGCGGTCACTCGCCTCGACAAATCGGGCATACAACTCAGGTTCGGCAATCTTCCCTGACAACTGACCGGCGAATTTCTTGTTAATGAAACCGGCACAGCGACTGGCAATGTTGACGACTTTCCCTACCAGATCGGAGTTGACCCGTTGCTGGAAGTCCTCCAGGTTAAGATCGATATCATCAATACCGTTACCGAGTTTGGCGGCAAAATAATAGCGCAGATATTCCGGGTTTAATTGCTCCAGATAAGTGCGGGCGGTGATGAAGGTGCCGCGTGACTTGGACATTTTTTGGCCGTTTACGGTGAGAAAGCCATGACAGAATACCGCCGTCGGAGTGCGGTAACCGCTACCGGCAAGCATGGCAGGCCAGAACAGGGTATGAAAATAAGCGATGTCCTTGCCGATGAAGTGAAACACTTCATGCTTGCTATCCTTGTCCCACCAGGCATTGAAGTCGATGCCATGGCGGTCACAGTATTGTTTGAAGCTGGCCATGTAGCCGATGGGCGCATCCAGCCAGACATAGAAATACTTGCCGGGGGCATCGGGAATCTCAAAACCAAAGTAAGGCGCATCCCGTGAGATATCCCAGTCCTGCAGACCGGCTTCGAACCATTCGTTCAGTTTATTGGCGATTTCAGGCTGGGTATGCTTACCCTGGGTCCAGGCCTGCAACATGGCTTCAAAATCTCCCAGCTTGAAGAAGTAATGTTCCGACTCTTTTTCGATTGGTGTCGCGCCGGAGATCACTGACACCGGGTTCTTCAATTCGGTGGGTGAATAGGTGGCACCACAAACCTCGCAATTATCGCCATACTGATCCGCGGCGCCACAGCGGGGACACTCGCCCTTGATAAAGCGATCCGGCAGGAACATTTCCTTGAGCGGATCGTAGGCCTGCTTGATAGTGCGGCTGTGAATATGCCCGGCGTCCTTCAGGCGGCCGTAAATAGTTTCCGCCAGCTGCCGGTTCTCCTCGGAGTGAGTGCTATGGTAATTATCAAACTCGACGTGGAAATCCGCGAAATCGGCGCGATGCTCCCGGTCGGTGCGAGCAACCAGTTCTTCCGGCGAAATGCCCTCGTTCTGGGCACGGAGCATGATCGGGGTGCCGTGGGCATCGTCTGCGCAGACATAAATGGTCTCATGACCTTGCATCTTCTGAAAGCGCACCCATATATCGGTTTGAATGTATTCAACCAGGTGGCCCAGATGAATGGCGCCATTGGCGTAAGGTAGCGCGCTGGTGACAAGCAGGTGTCGGGGTTCGTTTGGCATCGGTTACAGGTTATTGTTATTTAAAGGAAAATGGCCGGTCATCGTTCAGCAGGCCGTTCGGGCGATGTCTGATGCGGGGTTCCGGGGCTGTTAAAGTAATGCATTTTACGCGAATTAGAACTTGGCGTGGAATTTGTGTACTATTGCGGCCCCTGAGTAATTAGTTAATCAAAATACTTGGTTATTTAACCATGAAATTAGTAGGAGATTCACATGGCTGACGTGTCCCAAACCCAGGTCGAAGAAGCGCTGAAGACCTTTATCGATCCCTATCTGGAAACTGATCTGGTCAGTGCCAAGGCCATCAAGGACATCAAAATCGATGGCGGCAAGGTCACTGTTGACGTGGTGCTGGGTTATCCGGCCGATGGCTACAAGGCTGAACTGGGCGGTAAATTGAAAGAGAAGGTAGAAGCTCTGGATGGTGTCTCGGAAGCAGTCATTAACATTTCCCACAAGATCGAAGTGCACGCAGCCCAGAAGGGCGTGAACAGCATTCCAGGCGTGAAGAACATCATTGCCATCGCCTCCGGTAAGGGCGGCGTAGGAAAATCCACCACAGCCGTGAACCTGGCGCTGGCGCTGTCAGCCGAAGGTGCCACAGTCGGGATTCTGGATGCCGACATCTATGGCCCCAGCCAGCCGCGTATGCTCGGTGTACACCAGCAGCCGGAATCCAGTGATGGCAAGAGCCTGGAACCGCTCAATAGTTACCACATTCAGTCCATGTCCATCGGTTACCTCATCGATGAGGAAACCCCGATGATCTGGCGTGGCCCGATGGTGACACAGGCCCTGGAACAACTGTTGAACGACACTAAATGGAAAGATGTGGATTACCTCATCATCGATTTGCCACCGGGCACAGGTGACACCCAACTGACCCTGGCGCAGAAGGTGCCGGTTAGTGGTGCCGTGATTGTCACGACACCGCAGGACATCGCCCTGCTTGACGCTCGCAAGGGGCTGAAGATGTTCGAAAAAGTCGAAGTCCCGGTTCTGGGCATAATTGAAAACATGAGCATTCACATTTGCTCCAGTTGCGGGCATGAAGAGCACATCTTTGGTGCAGGTGGCGGTGAGCGCATGGCGGAACAGCATAATGTGGCTTTACTCGGCGCCCTGCCACTGGATATGTCCATTCGCGAAGGTACCGATGTTGGTAAACCGTCGGTGGTTGCCGATCCGGATGGCCGTATCACCCAGATCTACCGGGACATAGCCCGTCGCACGGCGGCCAAGCTGTCCCTGAAGGCAAAAGACTTCAGTGGCAGTTTCCCCAAGATCGTTATTCAGAACAATTAATATTTCTGAGTGTGTTTAAGACAAGGCGCCGTATATCGGCGCCTTTTTTATTGTTATCGAATTTTTCAGTTTGAACTCGCCGCCGTCTGTTTGTGGGAGGAAGTGTGATATATTTCCCGACCTTATTGAATCCTAACGGGTTTACCGAAGTACGATTCCTGTATTCCAAAGGCATTTAAGCACTATGAGTATCAAGGCGGATAAATGGATTAAACGTATGGCCGAAGGACACGGCATGATCGAACCCTACGAGCCAGGGCAGGTGAGAGAAGCCAATGGCAATCGGATCGTTTCCTACGGAACCTCCAGCTATGGTTATGACGTACGCTGTTCCGATGAATTCAAGATTTTTACCAACATCAACTCGGCAGTCGTTGATCCGAAAGACTTCGATCACCAGAGCTTCGTGGATTTCAAAGGGGATGTTTGTATTATCCCGCCCAACTCCTTTGCGCTGGCACGCACGGTGGAGTTTTTTCGTATTCCTCGCAGTGTGTTGACCATTTGTCTGGGGAAATCCACCTATGCCCGTTGCGGCATTATCGTGAATGTCACCCCATTGGAACCGGAGTGGGAAGGGCACGTCACCCTGGAGTTTTCCAACACCACCCCGTTGCCGGCAAAAATATATGCCAATGAAGGCGTGGCGCAGATGCTGTTCTATGAATCCGACGAGGTATGTGAAACTTCCTACAAGGACCGGGGCGGCAAGTATCAGGGACAGACCGGGGTCACCCTGCCGAAAGCCTGATTTAGCCCGGCTATTATTTGGCCTGCTGTTCAGGAACAGGTCGGTACCGCCGTTGTTCCCGGGACATGGGCTTGCCGTCAAACTGCACGGTTTCACCCTCCAGCGCCAATCGTTTTTCCGCGAACCAGCGAATCACCAGGGGATAAATCACGTGTTCCTGCTGGTGTACCCGCTGCGTCAGATCATCAGCATTGTCACCTGGATGAACCGGCACTTCGGCTTGCAAGATCACCGGCCCGCCATCCAGTTCCGGCGTCACGAAGTGGACGCTGACACCATGGATAGCATCCCCGGCTTCGAGGACTCGCTGATGGGTATTGAGTCCCTGGTACTTGGGCAACAGGGAGGGATGGATATTGAGCATGCGGCCGTGATAATGATTAACGAAGTCTTCGGTCAGAATACGCATAAACCCGGCAAGTACCACCAGATCCGGCTG
>CBDUOW010000040.1:0-11357 GCA_965368945.1 uncultured Gammaproteobacteria bacterium | reverse complement strand
CGTCAATACGGTATTAATGACTCGCATAGCGGCAACGCTTCGGTGCGAGACAACCACACTGTCTGGGTCACGCCTACCGGAGCCTGTGCCGATACTTTAGATGCCGACGATCTGGTTGCCTGTACTATTTCCGGTGAAATCGGAGATGGCGCTTCGTTGGACGCCCCCCTGCACCTGGCGGTGTACCAACACAATCCCAAAACACAGGCGGTGTTACATAGTCATGGTGCGCATACGGTCGCATTGACCATGAACGGTGAAGATTTCATTCCTCCTGATTTCGAAGGCCAGTACTATTTTCCCCGGGTACCGGTAATCAACATCAACTATGATCGTTACCTGGAGGATGCACCGCGTCTGGTTGCGGCTACCCTGGCCGAGTATCCCATTACCGTGGTGCGAGGTCATGGCGTCTATGCCCAGGCAGTAACGCTGAATCTTGCCTATAAGTGGACCTGCTCACTGGAACTCTCCGCCAGGACGGCATTTCTTGCCAGACAGGCCGGTACCTTATCCTAGGCAACGCATAATTCGATCACTACAGCTCATACCCTTGTTGCACCACCCGGGATAACAGGGAGTGCTACAATAACCTATGCTTAAGCTTTATTTTTCATAACGATGTCACAAGCCCAACAGATCCCCGTTGTCATGTGCTTTTCCGGTCTGGACAGCACCGGTGGTGCCGGCGTGCAAGCCGATATAGAAGCAATTGCGAGTATGGGGTGCCACGCTGCCCCTGTGGTTACAGCCTTGACAGTACAGGATACCCAACAGGTGATGGACTATACCCCGGTCGATACCAGTATCTTGATTGCCCAGGCACGCGCGGTGCTGGAAGACATCCCCGTGGCGGTTATAAAAATTGGTATGTTGGGTGATGTGCCAGTGATTGAAGCCATTCATACCATACTGACTGACTACCCGAATATACCGGTAGTATTGGATCCGGTTCTGGCCGGGGGTGGCGGTGGTGAATTAAGTGACGAACGGGTCATGGATGCCATGATTCATTTGCTTCTACCACAGGTCACCGTGTTAACTCCCAACAGCCTGGAAGCACGCGCCCTGGCACCCGAGGCCGACACCCTTGATGCCTGTGGCCAGGAATTGCTTGATATGGGTTGTGAGTTGGTCTTGCTGACCGGCACTCATGAAGAAGCCGAACATGTCGAAAACCGCCTGTTTGGTAATCGCCGCTTACTGGAAACCTTCACTTGGGAGCGCCTGCCCCACAGCTACCACGGATCAGGTTGCACCCTGGCCGCCGCCATTGCCGGTCTGCTTGCTCATGGTCTGGAACCCTTCACTGCAATCCATGAAGCGCAGGAGTACACCTGGGAAGCACTGCGCAATGGTTATCGTGTTGGCATGGGGCAATTGCTGCCCAATCGATTTTTCTGGGCTCGTGGTGATGAAGATTAATTCATGAAGGATGCTCGTTTACACGGCGTCTACGCCATTACCGATCCTGTTTTGTGTGGCGAGCATTTAATGGATAATGCGCTGGCTGCCATTCAAGGTGGCATACGTACCCTGCAGTACCGCAATAAACAGGCATCTCGTACCACTCAACTTGAAGAAGCAAAAAAGCTGTTAAGCCTGTGTCGGCAACATAGTGTCCTGTTCATTATTAATGATGACCTTGATCTTGCCTCAGAGGTTAATGCCGATGGCATTCACCTGGGTCAGCAGGACCGCACTCTGCTAGAGGCCCGGCAGCAACTTGGAAATGAGAAAGTCATCGGCATCTCATGCAATAACCGTTTTGACTACGCGCTTGCCGCACAACAAAAGGGAGCCGACTACATTGCCTTTGGCCGTTTCTTTTCCTCCATGACCAAACCGCAAGCGCCTGAGGCCGATTTTGATTTACTGCAACGTGCTAAACATGAACTTCAGGTACCGGTCGTGGCCATCGGTGGAGTTACCCCTGATAATGGTCGAAGCTTGATCAAAGCCGGTGCCGATATGCTTGCCGTGATCCATGGTATATTTGGCCAGGCTGATGTCCGGCTGGCGGCCCAGCGTTACGCCGAATTGTTCCAGAATTGAATCTACTTATAACAGTAATTTTAACAACCCGTTTACAAGTTCAAGGATTACATCATGAGCCGTTCTCACGATCTTTTTGTTCAGGCCCAGCAACACATTCCCGGTGGCGTCAATTCACCGGTGCGCGCTTTCAAGGGAGTGGGTGGTGATCCGGTCTTTTTTAAGCGGGCCAAGGGGCCTTATGTGTACGACGAGGACAACAAGCAATATATCGACTATGTTGCGTCATGGGGGCCGATGATCGTCGGTCACGCCCATGATGAAGTACTGGCCGCGGTACAGGAAACCATGCAGTACGGCTTGAGCTTCGGTGCGCCAACAGAGCTCGAAACCCGCATGGCTGACAAAGTGTGTGAGCTGGTTCCCTCCATGGATCTGGTGCGTATGGTCAGTTCCGGCACAGAAGCCACTATGTCTGCGTTACGGCTGGCGCGTGGTTATACCGGGCGTGACAAAATTGTTAAGTTTGAAGGCTGCTATCACGGCCACTCGGATTCGCTGCTGGTTAAAGCCGGTTCGGGTGCGCTCACCCTGGGTGTGCCCACCTCACCCGGCGTGCCGGCTGCCCTGGCGGAACACACCATCACTCTCAGTTATAATGACAGTCAACAGGTTCGCGATACCTTTGCACAAATCGGCGAAAAGGTTGCCTGCATCATCGTCGAACCCGTAGCCGGTAATATGAATTGCATCCCACCTGTGCCCGGCTTTCTGGAAACCCTGCGCGAGGTTTGCGATCAATATGGCAGCGTCTTGATCCTGGATGAAGTCATGACCGGTTTTCGTGTCAGCCTGGGAGGTGCGCAGGAATACTATGGCATTACACCGGACCTCACCACGCTCGGCAAAGTTATCGGTGGCGGTATGCCGGTAGGTGCTTTTGGCGGTAAACGGGAAATCATGGAGCATATCGCACCACTCGGCCCGGTGTATCAGGCTGGCACCCTCTCCGGCAATCCAGTTGCCATGGCCGCCGGTCTTAAGACCCTGGAATTGATCTCTGCCCCCAACTTTTTTGAGAAACTTGCTGACAAAACCAGCGCCATGGCCGAGGGATTGCGTATGCATGCCAATGCGGCCGGGGTCCCACTGACCACCAACGAAGTCGGTGGGATGTTTGGTTACTTCTTTACCGAAGATGAAAAGGTGACGAACTTTGCCCAGGTCAGCGCCTGTGATATTGAGCGATTCAAGAAATTTTATCACGGTATGTTGCAGGAAGGGGTTTATCTCGCACCTTCGGCGTTTGAAGCCGGCTTTGTTTCCAGCACCCACAGCGATGATGATATTGCTGACACACTGGCAGCAGCGGACAAGGTACTGGCAACACTCTGAGTTATCTTTATCATTAGTAATACACAGTATTAAAGACGCGTTTTGTTTCGGCCCGGCAGCATCTTGCCGGGCCGAATTTTACTTAAGCGACTTACCATATGGACACAGTCTCTCTAACAGCTCTGTTTGACTGGCTACAGCAAAACCCCCTCATCAGCCTGATGTTTGTGTTCGTCGTTGCCTGTGGGGAATCACTGGCATTCGTGGGACTGATTGTTCCCGGCGCCTTGCTGATGGTCGGATTCGGTGCCCTGATTGCGCTCGGCTATCTGTCGTTCGGTCCCACGGTGATCGCCGCCATTCTTGGAGCAATTACTGGTGATGGCATCAGTTACTGGCTGGGGTTTAAATACAATCGAAATCTTGTAAGCATCTGGCCTTTCTCCCGCTATCCGAATTTATTGACCCGGGGCGAAACTTTTTTCCAGCGACATGGCGGTAAGAGTGTGTTACTTGGTCGCTTTGTAGGGCCACTCCGCCCGATTATTCCAGCGGTTGCCGGCATGTTAAAAATGCCCGCACAACAGTTTTTTTTAATCAACATCCTTTCTGCCGTGTTCTGGGCGCCGTTGTATCTCTTACCCGGTATTATTTTTGGTACTTCCCTGGAGCTGGCTTCGGAGTTCGCCGGACGCTTTACGTTGTTGCTGGTCGGGCTGATCTTCGGCTTATGGTTGATTGTTTGGTTAATCCGCCTTGGCTATTTATGGTTTATCCCGTTAAGCGATGCCTTAATGGCAACACTGGTTAACTGGAGCCGGCGTCATCCTCTGGCGGGTGCCATTCCCGCTGCCCTGATAGAGCCGGATCACCCGGAAGTCCGTGGTTTGAGCTTGCTGGCACTGATACTCCTGTTGGCCACCATCGGGTTTATTCTGCTCTCCCAACTGGCAGGCTATTTTCCCTTCATTCACAACCTGAACCAGTTGGTGTTTCATACGCTGCAGGCACTACACAATCCGCCCTTTGATTATGCGATGGTGTTCATAACCGCGATGGGGGATGTCCGGCTGCTGGCTAGCCTGGTATTGCTAACCGCTTTGTATCTGTTAATTACAAAACAATACCTGGCATTATGGCACTGGCTGGCAGCCTTCATCTTTCCCTTGTTGCTGGTGGAATTGTTAAAACACTTCTATGCCTTGCCTCGGCCACCGGGGATGGACATGTTACAGGGCTATGCGTATCCAAGTGGCCATGCCACCCTGGCCACTGCGACTTATGGTTTCCTGGCAATTTTACTGGCGCGTGATGTGCGACCTCCTTTTCGCCTGCTCATTTACATCATCGCCAGCCTGTTAATTTTACTGATCGCTTTTTCACGCCTTTACCTGGGTGCCCATTGGCTCACGGATGTTATTGGTGGGATGTTGCTGGGATTGGCCTGGGCGGCATTGCTCGGCATTGCCTATCGGCGCCATGCGCCTGAACGGTATTTAAAACGCGCTGATCTTACCTTTATTGGTGGTCTGCTTGCGGTATGTCTGGTTGCTTATCCTGGTTTTATGCATAACCGGCAATTTTCTCAATATCAACTAACACATGCCCAGTACTTCATGGTCGAACAAGCCTGGTATGAAAGCGGTTGGCAGGCCCTGCCCTCAGTCCGACAGGATCTGCGCGGACATAACGATTTTTCTTTTAACCTGCAATGGATGGGGAGCGCTAGTAATATTACAGAGGTATTGGAGGCGGCCGATTGGCATTCAGCCAGCACGAATTTGCGAAACTACTTCAACTGGTTTAATCCTTCGGCCACGATTTATGAAATCCCCTTACTGCCGCATGTGCATGACGGTCAGCATGAAGAGCTTCGCTTTTCCAAAACTATTCCGCCAGATAGATTATTTGTAATACGCCTTTGGCGGTCCCAAATAGAAATACAGAGCACACAGGGTAAACAACCCTTGTGGTTTGGCTACATCAGCGAAATGGAAAAAGTCGAAAACCTCGGATTACGTTATCTGGTAACAACACAAGACATGATGACACCATTACAATGGTTTCAGTCGCGCATTCCCGGCACCAGCGCAACATCACGCACCCGGGAAGGCGTACTGGAGCTGAACAAGGACAGAAGGCAGTCCGTGTTATTGCTTAAAACAAATTAATTTCATTCTGATTATAATTATTTAAACACAATCACAGAATATCCATTTTATTCAATATGGTCGTAATGGTGTCCAGGCGTTGTACTGCATCTTCTGTCATTAATAATTCTTGTTTCGCCGGCAAATCAATGGGTAAAAGTTCTACCAGTCGTGCACTGACCCATGCAGCATCTTCATATGCCGGAGTCAGGGTTGTATAAGGCGGTTCGAGTTGATTAATAATCTGTTTAAGTAAATCCACTAGCTGTTGATGTGATTCTGTAACGGGTATGGCTGGAGATTCGGGGATTAATTCCGCTTCCGCAATAATTAATTGATTAGGCTTGACTTCTGTCGAGATAACACGAAAACATTGCTCGCCCTGCAACGTCACACCAAGCAAGCCATCCGGCCGTTTATGCCAATAGCGAATATGACAAAGGGTTCCCACTTCATAGGTATCTGCTACTTCACCAGTTTCTCGACCATTACGGATCAGTACTACACCAATACCGGAGTCCGTTTTCAGGCATTCACTCACCATATCCAGATAACGGGGTTCAAAAATCCGCAATGGCAATACACCGCCGGGGAACAACACCGCGCTCAAGGGAAACAATGGAATACTCAACGTCATAGAAGTTGGTTCACTTAAATCAGGCCTCGCCCCAACGGGGAAGCAACTCATGTTCTATACCAATGTGATCCAGAATTCGCGCCACGATAAAATCAACCAGATCCTCAATTACCTCAGGTTGATGATAAAAACCAGGATTAGCCGGCAAAATAGTGGCGCCTGCCTTTGCCAATTTCAACATATTTTCCAAATGAATGACTGATAAAGGGGTTTCTCTAACAACGACAATAAGCTTGCGCTGTTCCTTAAGCATAACATCAGCTGCGCGTTCCATCAGGTTATCACTGTTGCCGTTAGCAATTGCCGCCAGGGTACCCGTGGTACAGGGGCAAACCACCATGTGTTGAGCCCGATGAGAACCACTGGCAATCGGCGCAGTCCAGTCTTCACGACTGAAAACTGTTAATAATGATTTATCCACATTGTAGTGCTCGGTAAAAAAGCGCTGCATGTCCGCTGGTCGTGATGGAACATCCAGCGGCGTTTCCATCGCCAGCACCATCTGTGCGGCTTTGGAGACCAGGAGATATACCGGGCTCCCTGCCTTCAGCAGGGTTTCAAGCAGACGCAGTCCATAAGCAGTACCGGAAGCACCGGTCATGGCAATAATTACTGGAGTTGATGATTCTTCGGGGCCAGCCATTCTGTTTCTTATTTAATTCTGTTCATATAACTACGGTTGAGTTGTGAGTGCATCCAGCAGCCGCATATGTATCTCTTCAAAACCACCATTACTCATAACCAGCACATGACTGCCTTCGCTGGCCTGGTGAACGACCGCATCAATTATTGCGGCCGTAGTATCAAACTGTTGTGCTTTACCATTCAGTGAATCAACTATAGCAGTCATATCCCATTCGATCCCGTCTGGTTTATATATCATGACCCGATCGGCTAATTGTAATGCTTTTGCGAGCTCATCAGCATGAATCCCCATACGCATGGTATTGGATCGAGGTTCCAGCACCGCCAGGATGGGCGCGGTGCCGACAGACTTACGTAGACCGGCCAGGGTTGTCGCGATCGCCGTTGGATGATGGGCGAAGTCATCATAGACAGTCACGCCATTGACTTTTCCCCGCACTTCCATGCGACGTTTGATGCCGCTGAATCCACTCAAGCTTTCTATTGCCAATTCTGCCGGCACACCGGCATGACGGGCCGCGGCAATGGCGGCCAGAGCATTTAACATGTTGTGTTCGCCGATTAATGGCCAATCCACAGTACCCTGCAGCACCTGATTAAAATAGACCTCGAAACAATGGTAATCCTCCGCCAAAGATCGTGCTGACCAGCCAGTGCCTTCAGCATGTCCAAATTTTTCTACCTCAGTCCAACAACCCCGTTGTAGCACCTTTGGCAAATTAACGTCATCCTGATTACTGATAATCAGACCATTACCCGGCACGGTTCGGATTAAATGGTGAAACTGTACTTTGATGGCTTCCAGATCCGGAAATATATCTGCGTGATCAAACTCGAGATTATTGAGAATCAGGGTTCGGGGTCGGTAATGCACAAACTTGGAACGTTTATCGAAAAAAGCGGTATCGTACTCGTCGGCTTCAACCACAAAAAACGGGGTATCCCCCAGACGCGCTGAAACACCGAAGTTGGCGGGAATGCCACCAATCAGGAAACCCGGTCTGAGGCCGTTTGCCTCCAGCAGCCAGGCCAGTATGCTTGCCGTGCTTGTCTTACCATGCGTCCCGGCCACACCGAGTACCCAGCGAGAAGCTAACACATGCTCCGCCAACCATTGCGGCCCTGAGGTATACGCTAAGCCCTGGGCCAGGACATACTCCACTGCCGGATTACCCCGCGACAAGGCATTGCCGATAACCACCAGGTCAGGGGCCGGATCAAGATGGGACGGCTCATAGCCCTCACACAAAGTGATCCCCTGCGCCTCCAACTGAAGGCTCATTGGCGGATAAACATTGGCATCCGAACCACTCACGCGGTAACCGAGCTCCCTTGCCAACAGCGCAAGCCCACCCATGAATGTTCCACAAATACCAAGAATATGTATGTGCATATCAACCAGTCGCCGGCAAAAGAAAATCCACAAGCTTAATGCTGAGCATAAAATATCCAAAGGCAAACAACCCTGCCAATAAAAAACTAACTGATAAAGCGTGGCGCAGGATGTGGGCCATAATCACTAAGCTCCAGATATTCAGTAACAACAGAATTAGTCCAAAATAACCCGGCTCCTGTGTAATATAGCTTAACGTCAGTAAAACCGGCATTGCCAACAAGCTGATAATAACCCCCGTCCCCAACAGCGCAGTCAATGTCTGAAAAATACGTGCCGCATATCCCATAACCATCATCAAGGCAGAAAGACTTCCCATAAAAAATACAGTATGAACACTGACAATCAGCACAATGGAACCAGATTCAACTTTCGGTAATGCAAGATTCAAATTCAGATTGTCGACAAGAAAGCCAACCAGCAGCAACAAGAGGAATAATCCGCGCGAATAAGGTATATCTTGCGGCGCTTTTTGTAGCAGGCAAATTTCCCAAAATGATTGAATTAAATATGACATATCAGATATAAAACGTGCGGGGTCCGTTGTATTTTTATATTACCCCTATTTCAAGGAAGACCCATCATACCTTAAGATATCAACACGACAGAACACTCACTATAATTAAAACCATCAAAATCTAATGAATAACCATCAAAAAGCCACCGAAATGCGCTTCGTCGACACACCTCAAGCACTCACGGAATTATGCCAGGAATTACAGTCGGCGGATGTGATTGCGGTGGACACGGAGTTTATCCGTGAAAAAACCTACTATGCCAAACTTTGCCTCATTCAGGTGGCAAGCGATTCTGTTACCGCTTGCGTTGATCCGTTGGCACTGAATAACCTCGATGAACTCCTGGCCATCCTGTATAGCCCTGACAAGCTTAAACTGTTCCATGCCGCCTGGCAGGATTTGGAAATTTTCTCCGACCTATGGGAACGCATCCCGACGCCTGTCTTTGATACACAAATCGCAGCAGCCTTGCTGGGCTTCAGTGATCAAATCGGATATGCCAATCTGGCGGAACAACTACTGGGTGTCCAACTGGACAAAACAGCGACTCGCACCGATTGGTCACAACGCCCATTGTCGCCTCAGCAACTTGCCTACGCTGCCGATGATGTGAACTACCTGCTGCAACTCTACCCGATTATTCTGCAACGCCTCACCAAACTCGGTAGGAATAACTGGCTGGAAGAGGATTTTACGGCGTTGACCGATCCAACCAGCTATGCGAAATCAGCGGACCTGGCATGGCAGCGGGTCAGTGGCCATGGAAGGTTAAAGCCCCGGCAACTGGCAGCATTGCAACGCCTTGCCGCCTGGCGTGAGCAGCAGGCCCGCCAACGTAACAAGCCGCGCAAATGGATTTTATCAGACGATATCCTGCTCATGCTTGCCAGGCATCTCCCGTCTGATTATGCAACCCTGGCAAAAGTGCGTGGATTACCTGAACGACTACTCAATCAGTCAGGCGAGGAACTAATTGCTGCCATTAACGCCGCCCTGGCCCTGGCAGATAATGCCTTGCCAACTGTGTCACAAAATGAACGCCTCACACCAGATCAGGAATGCCTGGCTGATACCCTGATGGCTTACCTGCGTCTGCTGGCCCAGGAAAACCAGATCAGCCCGGCGAGTTTATCAACCCGTAAGGAAATCGAAAAAATGGTTCGCGGTAAACGAGATATCCCCCTGTTGCATGGATGGCGTGGACATCTTGCAGGCGAACCGTTACTGGACCTGATGGACGGCAAAATTGCTTTGACGATCAAGAATGGACAAGTCAACGCCATATCAACTGACCCCGCCTGAGAGCCATGCCGATTAACTCACTACTATCAAATAATCGTAAAAAGTATCACTACCCGTGGCGCTCAGGGGGGCGTTACCAGCTTCTGGTGGATGGGCTTCAATTTTTCCCCATCATGCTGGATGCCATAAATGCTGCGCAAAACTTCATTTGTCTGGAGCTATACCTCATGGAGTCCGGCGAAGTCAGTGATCGCTTCATCGCTGCATTGGCTTCAGCTCAGCAGCGTGGCGTCAAGATTTATATGTTACTTGACGACTACGGTAGTCATTACATGGACACCGCCGATCGACAACGCTTATGGGACGCGGGTGTCCAGTTGGCTTTATATAACCCGGTTCGTTACCGTAGGTTGTATCAAAACCTGCGTCGCGATCACCGTAAGCTCCTGCTAGTCGATGGCACACTGGCTTTCGTAGGTGGGGCGGGGCTAACAGATGAATTCATGCAATTACGCCGTCCAGATATCAACTGGCATGAAGTCATGTTAAAAATTGAAGGGCCCGCCATCCAGGACTGGCTCGACCTGTTCAGCCGCACGTGGCAACAAGCAACCCAAACACCTTGTCCCCATACTGCCTACCAGGCTGCTCCACTTCCGGAAAATCAACTGGGAAGGGTCAGCATTGCCGAAGGCCGCGGACGCCAGGAGATAAATCGCTCGCTGATAAAGCGCTGCCGCACGGCTGAAAGGCGAATTTGGATCAGCACACCGTATTTCATCATTTCCCGCAAATTACGCCATACACTTCGCCGTGTTGCCCGACATGGCATTGATGTCAGGGTACTGGTTCCTGGCCCCATCAGCGATCACCCCTGGGTTCGCCATGCCAGTCGTGGCTATTACTTACGCTTACTACGGCAGGGGGTGCGTATATTTGAATATCAACCTCGCTTTTTACACGCAAAGATACAACTGTGTGATAACTGGGTTTCAATTGGTTCCAGCAATCTTGACCGCTGGAACCAGCGCTGGAACCTGGATGCCAATCAGGAAATTGATGATCCTCAGTTCGCAGCGCAGGTGGAAACTCTGTTCACCAGAGACTTTTCACATAGCGAAGAAATACTGTATCAAAACTGGGTGATCCGGCCACGCTGGCAACGCCTGCGCGAGTGGTTCTGGGGTCGTTTCGTACACTTGCTGGAAATATTAAGCCGCAACCAGCTCAAAAAGCGCAGCAACACAAAATAAAAAAGGCGAATCCAAGCGATTCGCCTTATCTATTTTAACAAGTTCTGAATCAAGGCCGAATATACGCGTAGCCCTGTTCCTGCAATTCCATGATGCGTTGCACCCCGGCGGGCACGACTTCGATCCCATCCACCAGTCGTGGTGATTTACCCTTCTTGCGTTTCACATTATTGATGGTATAGCCACAAG
>CBDUOW010000039.1:0-11391 GCA_965368945.1 uncultured Gammaproteobacteria bacterium | reverse complement strand
ATCGCTTGGCACCATCCACCAGCGCACGTCCGGGGGTACCGATGGCCTGGTAGCCAACGATAATCACATGCGCATTGCGCCGCCAGAGATTATGTTTCAAATGATGCCTAATCCGACCCCCGGTACACATGCCACTGCCGGCGATGATTATGGCGCCATCGGTGATCCGGTTAATGGCCATGGATTCTTCCGTGGTGCGTGAATAACGCAACACGGGCAAATAACTGTGCAAGCTGCCGGACCTGGCTTGTCGTAATGCCGCCTTGTCTTCCGAATCGAATACATCCTGATAGCGGTGATACACCTCGGTGGTGGCAATCGCCATCGGGCTGTCCAGATAAACGGCCTGATGATTCAGAATACCTTGTTGATAAAACTCGCCCAGGCGAAAAATGATTTCCTGCGTGCGCCCCACGGCAAACGCCGGGATCAGGATATTGCCGCCGCTTTCGGTGGCCTCACGAATGATGTCGCGAAACTCATCCAGGGTTTCCTCCATCGGGCGATGATTGCGATCCCCATAGGTGGACTCCATCAGTAATACATCCGCCTTTTCAACCTGAACCGGATCACGCAAGATGGCGGCACAACTGTTTCCGAGATCACCGGAGAACACCAGTTTTCTCGCTTTACCCTCCTCTTTTATTATCAGTTCAACGATAGCGGATCCCAGAATATGGCCGGCATCCAGGTAGCGCAGTTGCACCCCTGCCAGGATCTCAATCGGTGTGGCGTAAGCCTGGCCTTTACAGAGTTGTAACGTCTTTTCCACATCTTCGATGGTATACAGTGGCTCGACTTCCTCCTTCCCTGCCCGCCTTCGCCGTTTATTTTCCCATTCAGCGTCTCGCATACTGAGGAAGGCGGAATCTTTCAACAGGATTTCGAGCAGTTCTAATGTCGGGGACGTCATGTAGATCGGCCCGCGATAACCGTCATTCACCAGTTTGGGCAAACGCCCTGAATGATCCAGGTGGCCGTGTGACAGCACCACGGCATCGATACTTGCCGGATCGAAGGGAAACGGCTTTTCGTTTTCCTGTTCTTCTTCGTAGCGCCCCTGAACAAGGCCGCATTCCAGTAATATTCTCGACTCTGCCGTTTCCAACAGGTACATGGACCCGGTGACTCCGGCCGTTGCTCCCAGAAAAGTTAACTTTGCCATACCGCCCCCAACATAATTCCAGCGTTATTCTTTTAATCCACTAAACTCGTCAGTTATCCCGGTTTACGGCGAACCTGTTTATAGTCTAGTATGTTTTACAGTAACTTAAGATATATTAACTTCGGCGTCGGTGTCACAACTAAACCCTGTTAAATTACCGCCAGAATTAAGCATATGGAAGGACTTGAGAACTACCTGCTGGGCCAGACCGATGAGCATCTGTCGATTAGTACGCGCGATGAGTGTCAACAACTGACACTGGCAATGGCCCGTCAGGCCAGACGTTCATTGAATATCTTCAGCTATAACCTTGAGCCCGCACTCTACGATACACCCAGTTTCTATGAGGCCGCGCGTAATCTGATTGGCGTGGATACGAATTCCTTAATCCGTATTCTTGTTTATGATATCAGCGGAACCGTTAATAAAGGGCATCGCCTGCTCGACCTTTGCAGTCGTCTTTCCAGCCGGGTTCAAATTCGTAAGCTGACCAGGAAATACCATCATGCCTTTATGATTGCTGATAATATTGGCATCGTTGATCGGGTACACGCCGAGCGTTATGAAGGAACGGCTAATTTTAATGCCTATGGCAGTGCCCAATCCCGGCTGGTATTTTTCAATGGTGTCTGGGATCAAAGTTCACGCACCGCTGAAGTATATTCCCTCAAGATCTAACCTTAAACACAACCAGGCTGGCGATAAGCATCTGATGGAATCGGAATTTGAGCTCCAACCGGATCTGATTCATCTTAATCACGCCGCAGTGGGACCCTGGCCGCGTTGTACACGCGAAGCGGTTGAGGCCTTTGCCCGCGAAAATGCTACCGAAGGATCATTCCATTATCCCGAGTGGGTCAAGAAGGAAGCCCGGTTACGCCAACTGCTGGCGCAACTTATACACGCCCCACAGGCCGATGATATTGCCCTGCTGAAAAATACCTCCGAAGCCCTGTCGGTGGTCGCGCACGGACTTAGCTGGCAAGCCGGTGATAATGTCGTTATCAGCGATCACGAATTCCCTTCTAATCGAATCGTCTGGGAATCACTGCAGGATCGTGGTGTGGAAGTTCGGCAGGTTGATCTGACTTCAGCCGACAGTCCTGAACAGGCGCTGATGCAGGCCTGCAATCCTCGCACCCGCTTACTCTCAATCAGTTCCGTACAATATGCCAGCGGTCTGCGTGTTGATCTCACCACCCTGGGCCAGTTCTGTCGGGAGCAGGCTATTTTGTTTTGTGTCGACGCCATCCAGAGTATCGGCGCGCTGGAATTTGATGTAACTGCCGTTAACGCCGACTTTGTCATGGCGGATGGGCACAAGTGGATGCTGGGTCCCGAAGGCCTGGCGCTGTTTTACAGTCGCAAGCATGCACGGGATCAACTCAGTCTGCATCAATTTGGCTGGCGCATGGTGGAACATTATGAGGATTTTGATCGCAAAGACTGGCAAGTGGCTGACAGCGCCCGCCGGTTTGAGTGTGGCAGCCCGAACATGGTCGCAATCCATGCGCTACATGCCAGTATCGAGCTGTTATTGGCCAACGATATGGCGAAAGTGGAGCAACGCGTGATCGCAAATAGTGATGCGCTTTTTACGCTTATAAATAGTAGTGCTAATCTTGAATGCCTTACGGACATGACACCGGGGCGTTACGCCGGCATTGTGGTTTTTCGGCATAAACACTACCCGTCTGAGCATATGTATCGCTATCTGATGCAGCAGCGTGTATTGTGTGCCTTGCGCGGTGGTGGGGTGCGTTTCTCCCCCCATTTCTACACTCCCGCCAAATTGTTACGGCAAGCCATAAAATTGGCAGACAACTGCCCTGCCCCTTGAAATCTCTCCACTATAATTACAGATATACAATATAAGGAATGCAGTGGATATCACCGGCACCTTTCAGGCCGCCATATGTCCAATAACAATAACGAAACAAGGAATTTCAGCGATAAGGTTCAACTTTAACAATTACGAACCAAAACCGCATTAACCGTGAGAGTATGAGGATGGGAGTTGGCGTTTTAACACGTCTGAGCGGAATGCTCACAAAGTGGCTAACTAAAGAACCGGAGCACCCTTCGGAGTCAGTGCTGTTGCTGAATTTTGATCGGCTCTCCTATGAACTCCGTCCCGGCGATGTGATCCTGGTAGAAGGTCGCAGCAAGGTGTCTGAAGTGATCAAGATGACTACCCAGAATCCCTGGACTCACGCTGCGCTGTATATCGGTCGTCTCTACGAGATTGAAGATGAAACCGTCCGCAAGACCGTTAGCCGTTACATAGACACTGAACCCGAACAGCAACTCATCGTGGAAACCTTGTTGGATCAAGGCACGGTCGCCTATCCCCTGGAAAAATACCGTCATGAACACCTGCGCATATGCCGGCCCAACGGCCTATCTCCCAAGGATGCGCAAAAAGTCATCACCTATGTGATCAACCGCCTGGGTACCACCTACGATGTAAGACAAATACTTGATCTGGGGCGCTTCATGTTCCCGTATAGTATTGTGCCACGACGCTGGCGCTCGAGTTTGTTTAATCACAATGCCGGCGATCCCACCCGTACCGTATGTTCAACCATGGTGGCACAAGCCTTTCAATCAGTCCGGTTCCCATTACTCCCCTTGGCGGAGCGCGCTGATCATGGCAAGCTCCATATTTATCAACGTAATCCACGCCTGGTGACGCCAAGGGATTTTGACTATTCACCCTATTTTGACATTATAAAATACCCGTTATTTGGTCTCGATGACCTTGAGGTTTATCGTCAGCTCCCCTGGGGTGATAAGGATGTCGTCTGCAATGACGCCGGCGACTGCTTTCGGGAAATACCTGAACAAGTTTTAGAAGACGCTGTCAATGAGGTTGAAACCACCTCAACCGAAAAACCACAAAAGGAAGACACTATAAAACCGTTGCGTAGTGTCAAAACGGCAAAAGGAGAACCCTCATGAGCCAGAGCAACCCGAGTCAACCGTGGCGTTTGCGTTTTATCTCCGAGCCCATGTTGAAGCTGTTTCGACGCGTCTCACCCGGTATGTCCCAGACGGAACGCGAGGCGCTTGATGCCGGTTCGGTATGGTGGGATGGTGAATTATTCAGCGGCCATCCTGACTGGAAAAAACTCCGCCAGTTCCCTGCCCCGAAATTATCTGAAGAAGAACAGGCCTACCTCAGTGGCCCGGTGGAAACCCTGTGCCAAATGCTGAACGACTGGGATATCACCCACGAAAGGTCTGATTTGCCGCCTGAAGTCTGGCAATTCATCAAGGATAACGGTTTCTTCAGCATGATCATTCCCAAAAGTTACGGCGGTCTTGAATTCTCCGCCCTGGCGCACTCCAGTGTGGTCATGAAGATTTCCACCCGCAGTATTACTGCCGCAGTTTCTATCATGGTGCCGAACTCACTTGGCCCGGGCAAACTGCTGATGGAATACGGTACCGAGGCACAGAAAAATCACTATTTACCGCGCCTGGCCGCCGGGGCGGAAATCCCCTGCTTTGCCCTGACCAACCCGCATGCCGGCAGTGATGCCGGTGCGATTCCCGACTACGGTATCGTCTGCCGCCAGGCCTTCGAAGGTAAGGAAGATGTATTGGGCATTCGTCTCACCTGGGACAAGCGCTATATCACGCTCGGACCGGTCGCTACCCTGCTGGGCCTGGCATTCAAACTCTACGATCCGGATCACCTGTTGGGTGACGAGGAACAGTTGGGTATTACCCTTGCCTTGATCCCCACCGATACGCCCGGCGTCGAGATTGGTCGCCGACACTTGCCGCTGGATATTGTGTTTATGAATGGACCCAATAGCGGTAAAGATGTGTTCATTCCGCTGGACTGGATCATTGGCGGCGTGGAGCGTGTTGGACAAGGTTGGCGCATGTTAATGGAATGCCTCTCCGATGGCCGCGGCATTTCCTTACCGGCGTTGAGTACCGGTGCCGGTAAACTGGCCAGTCGCACGGTCGGTGGCTATTCACGCATCCGCCGTCAGTTCAAACTGCCGATTGGCCGTTTTGAAGGCATCGAAGAAGCCCTGGCCCGTATCGGTGCTTATACCTACATGATGGATGCGGCCCGCACCTTGACCGCCGTGGCGCTGGATCGCGGTGAAAAGCCCTCGGTGATCTCCGCCATCGTGAAATATCACCTCACGGAAGGGATGCGCCAGGTGATCAATGACGGCATGGATGTGCTGGGGGGTGCCGGGATCTGTCTCGGGCCACGCAACCTGTTAGGCCGGGCCTATCAGTCCATTCCGATCAGCATCACGGTGGAAGGCGCCAATATCCTGACCCGCACCATGATTATCTTCGGTCAGGGTGCAATCCGCAGCCATCCCTGGATATTCAAGGAACTGGATGCCCTTGGAGAAGAAGATCCTGAAGTCTCACTGGAAAAATTCGATCGTGCCCTGTTTGGCCATATGGGTTTTTATTTCTCTAACCTGTTTCGCAGCCTGTGGCATGCGCTGACCAGTTCGCGTTTTGTTCTGGTCAAGGCAAAACGTCCAACCCGTCGCTATTACCAGCACCTGACTCGCATGAGTGCCGCGTTTGCGCTATATACCGACGTCGCACTCATGACCCTCGGTGGCTCGCTTAAGCGACGTGAAAAGATCTCCGGCCGGTTAGGCGATATTCTCAGTCAAATGTACCTGGCCTCCGCCGCACTGAAACGATTTGAGGATCAGGGCAGACCCCGCGAAGATCTCCCGCTGTTACATTGGGTGTGCCAGAACAGTCTGTATGAAATTCAGAAGGCCTTTGACGGCCTGTTTCAAAACCTGCCGAGTCGCTGGAATACCTTCTGGCTTCGCTGGTTTATCTTTCCGCTCGGTCAGCATTTCAAGGCGCCTTCCGACAAACTCGGCCACCAGATCGCACAACTGCTAATTACCCCATCCGCGGCACGCGATCGCCTGACTGACGGTTTATACATTCCGGATAGCGTGGAAGCCCAGTTAGGTCTGATTGAAGATGCGCTGCACAAGGTCATCGCGGCCGAGGATGCCGAGCGTCGTTTGCGGCAAGAACTGAAAGATTACACGCCAGACTATCATGGCCTGGAAGGCCTATTGGCAGCGGGACTGAAACAACGCATTATTAGCGAAACGGAAGCACAGCTGATCCGTGATGCCGATGCAGCGCGTACGGAAGTCATTAAAGTCGATGACTTTGCAGCGGATATGACGTAAATGAGTGCCAATAAAAAGGACAATAACATGGCAGAAGAAACTCCGACCAAGCCAAAACCCAGTCGGCCGGCTTCGACGCGTCGACGTCCTGTCTACATCGTAGATGGGAGTCGCACCCCGCAACTCAAGGCCAGGGGCAAACCGGGGCCCTTCAGCGCCGCCAACCTGGCGCTGAGTTGCGGCCGGGCCTTGCTGGCACGCCAACCCTTTGAACCCAGTGACCTGGATGAAGTGATTCTTGGCTGTGTCATGCCCGGTCCCGACGAGGCCAATATCGGCCGCGTGGTGGCGCTGCGCCTCGGCTGTGGCAAGAAAGTACCCGGCTGGACCGTGCAGCGTAACTGCGCCTCTGCCATGCAGGCGCTGGACAGTGCCGCCAAGGACATCACTCTGGGACGCGCCGATCTGGTGCTGGCCGGAGGCGTTGAAGCCATGAGCCATGCCCCGGTACTGCTCAATGAGAGTATGGTGGCCTGGCTTGGCAGCTGGATGTCGGCGAAAACTGTAACCGCGCGCCTTAAGATCCTGGCGCAACTCCGACCCGGTTATCTGAAGCCGATCATTGCCCTGTTGCGAGGCCTGACTGATCCGGTAGTGGGACTGAATATGGGTCAAACCGCCGAAGTGCTGGCGCATCGATTCAACATTAGTCGCACTGAAATGGATGCCTTTGCGGTACGCAGCCATCAGCGTCTCGCGGCCGCACAGGACAATAACTCTTTGACTGAAATTGAAACCCTGTATGACACTCGCGGCCACTTTTATGAACATGATGATGGCCTGCGGCGTGACTCCAGTATCGAAAACCTGGCGAAACTTCGCCCCGTGTTTGATAAGCCATTTGGTAGCGTAACCGCAGGCAACAGCGCGCAGGTTACCGATGGAGCGGCCATGTTAATTCTTGCCAGCGACAAGGCGGTAGAAAAATACGACTTGCCCGTGCTTGGTAAAATCATAGATACCGAGTGGGCGGGACTGGAACCCGAGCAAATGGGACTGGGGCCGGTCCATGCAGCTACACCGCTTTTAAAGCGCAACAAACTCAAGCTGGAGGATGTGGATTACTGGGAAATTAATGAAGCCTTTGCCGCCCAGGTCCTCGCCTGTCTCAGGGCATGGCAGGATACGGACTATTGCAAAACCGAATTGGGATTAACCGCCGCACTGGGTGAGCTGGATCAAAGTCGTCTCAATGTGGACGGTGGCGGGGTCAGCCTGGGCCATCCCGTCGGTGCCAGTGGCGCCCGCATCGTGTTACATCTTCTGCATGTGCTGGAACGCAATAATGCCAAAACCGGCATCGCCACTTTATGCATTGGTGGCGGGCAAGGTGGTGCAATGTTAATTGAACGGGCAACGGGATAGCAGCATGACAGGAAAAAATGATAATAACTGGAAAGTCAGTGAAGACAACGATGGTATCGTCTGGCTGCATCTCGACAAAGCAGACAGCAAGACCAACGTATTATCTGCCGAGGTACTGGAAGAATTTGCTGACTTACTCCATAACTACAGTCAGTCACCCCCAAAAGGGCTGATTATTCTGTCGGACAAGGAAAGCGGTTTTATCGCCGGTGCCGACGTTAAGGAGTTCAATACCTTTAATACCGAAGATGAAGCCCGCGAGGCGATTGAGCGTGGCCATGCCATCATGAACCGACTGGAAGCATTGCCCTGCCCCACCGTCGCGGTGTTGCATGGCTATACCCTCGGTGGCGGACTGGAACTGGCCCTCGCCTGTCGTTACCGGGTCGCCGATGACGATTTCGGTACCAAGCTGGGCTTACCGGAAGTCAAGCTCGGTATTCACCCCGGCTTCGGCGGAACCGTGCGTTGCCTGGAACGTGTCGGTCCCCTTCAGGGAATGGACATGATGTTGACCGGGCGCAATCTGTCAGTCAGGGCGGCAAAGAAAATCGGCCTGGTCGATTATGCAGTACCTCGCCGTCATCTGCGCGATGCCGCTCGCCAGTGCATATTGAATCCGCCAAAACAAAAACCACTCCCGCTGTGGATGAGGTGGCTAAACCATCCACGCGTACGACCCTGGCTGGCAAAAGTATTTATTAAAAAGGTATCGCAACGGGTGCGTCGCGCACATTATCCGGCACCTTATGCATTGATTGATTTATGGCAACATTACGCCAGTGATCGCGAAAAGATGTTACAGGAAGAAGCGGCTTCAGTCGCGCGCCTGATTACCGGCAAGACCGCACAGAACCTGATCCGGGTCTTTATGCTACAGGAACAACTCAAGGGATTGGGTCGCCTGGAGGGCTATCAACCCAAACACGTGCATGTGGTGGGGGGTGGCATCATGGGCGGCGACATTGCTGCCTGGTGTGCCATGCAAGGCCTGAATGTCACCATACAGGATCAAAGGCCTGAGAGTCTCGCGGCCGCGCTACAACGCGCCTATGGCCTGTATAAAAAACGTCTCAAGCAAACCCGGCGCATTAATGCCGCCATGGATCGGCTCATGCCGGATATCAATGGTCATGGTCTGGTGAAAGCCGACATCGTGATCGAAGCCATTTTCGAGGACGTTGAAGTCAAACGCCAACTGTTCCGCGAGATTGAACCCAAATTAAAAGCCGATGCGCTGATTGCCACCAACACTTCCAGCATTCCGCTGGAACAGTTGGCCGAAGCCTTAAACAAACCGGAACGCCTGGTGGGTCTGCATTTCTTCAATCCGGTTGCGATGATGCCCCTGGTCGAGATCGTCCATGGGCAGCAAACTTCGGATGATACCCGTGACAAGGCCAGCGCCTTTGCCAAAACCATTAGTCGTTTGCCGTTACCGGTTACCAGCAGTCCGGGTTTCCTGGTCAATCGCGTCTTGATGCCTTATCTGATCGAAGCAGTCACCCTGGCGGATGAAGGTGTGCCGTTAAAGGCCATTGACCAAAGCGCCACTGACTTTGGCATGCCCATGGGTCCAATTGAACTGGCGGATACGGTGGGCCTGGATATCTGCCTGAAGGTGGCGGAAATTCTCTCACAGGATATGAATATCGAGGTACCCAAAATATTGCAGGATAAGGTCAGTCAAAAACAACTGGGTAAAAAGACCGGCAGTGGTTTCTATAAGTTCAAGAAAGGGAAACCGGTAAAACCCAATGTCGAGAAAAACTACACCGCTCCGACTGATCTTCAGGATCGTATGATCATGCGTATGCTGAATGAGATCGTCGCCTGTCTGCGTGATGGTGTAGTGGATAATGGTGACCTGGCTGATGCCGGCATTATCTTTGGAACCGGTTTTGCGCCTTTTCGTGGCGGACCGGTCCATTATATTCACGACCGTGGAGCGGAACAGCTACATAAACTCTTAGAGAACCTGACCCATCTGTATGGCGAGCGCTTTCAGCCGGATAGCGGCTGGAGCACATTAGAATAAAGAACTAAAATACTAGGATATAGAGGAGAACTGAGTAATGGCAGCTTCAGTTTCAGATGTTATCCCGGTTGAAACCGCCAAACATCTTCCCGGCTTGTTTCGAGAACGTGTCCGTCGTTCACCCCAGGCAATCGCCTATCGTCACTATATCGAAGCGGAAGAGGCCTGGCGCGATCTCAGTTGGCAAGATATGGCCGATATTGTTGCCTTGTGGCAAACGGCAATGCAGCAAGAAGGTCTCAAACCCGGCGATCGCGTGGGGATTATGTTGCGCAATTGCCCGCAGTGGGCAATGTTCGATCAGGCCGCATTGGGTCTCGGCCTGGTTGTAGTACCGCTATACACCAATGACCGGGCGGAAAATCTTGGTTACATCATGGAAGATGCCAACGTTCAATTGGTCTTCATCGAAACAAATGAACACTGGGAATGTCTCTCCGAGGTTTATCATCGACTCAGCCACATCAAGACCATCATCACGCTAGAAAAATTGAATGGTGTTCATGACGATCGTGTTAAACACCTGGATGACTGGCTTCCTGCCAAACCGCAGAGTCTCAGCCTGCCTGAAATTGACCCGAAGAGCCTGGCGACGATTGTGTACACCTCCGGCACAACCGGTAATCCCAAAGGCGTGATGCTGTCCCACTATAATATATTGTGGAACGCTGCCAGTGCCGCTTCCTGTGAAAAGTTTTACATCACTGATGTTTTTCTCTCGTTCTTGCCGCTTTCTCACATGTTTGAGCGGACTGTCGGCTACTACATGTCAATGCTGATAGGTGGCATGGTTGCCTATTCACGTTCTATCGAACAACTGGGTGAAGATTTAACCATCATTCGACCCACCATTCTGGTGACCGTACCGCGAATCTTTGAACGGGTTTACAACAAGATTAAGATTCAACTGGCTGAGAAGCCAGCCATTGCCGGTAAACTGTTTAATGCTGCAGTCAATGTCGGCTGGCAGCGGTTTTTAAAACAACAGGGTCGCGAGCATAAAACCTTGCCTTTGTTGTTCTGGCCAATATTGAATCGACTTGTGGCGCATAAAATCATCCAAAAACTGGGTGGCCGCATACGTCTGGCCATCAGCGGTGGCGCACCCTTGTCCATTGATGTCGCCCAGACTTTTATCGGGCTGGGACTGACCATTACCCAGGGCTATGGCATGACCGAGCTGGGGCCGGTTGTCAGCAGTAATCGCCTGGCGGACAACAAGCCTGCAAGTGTTGGGCAGGCATTACCTGATGTTGAAGTGAAACTCGGTAAAAATGATGAATTACTGGTTCGCAGCCCCGGCCTGATGCTTGGCTACTGGAATAACGAGGCAGCTACCAAAGATATCATTGATGAGGATGGCTGGTTAAAGACCGGCGATGTCGGCCGGATTGAAGGTGAGCATATTTATATTACCGGCCGACTGAAGGAAATTATCGTCATGGCCAACGGCGAAAAAGTCCCGCCGGCAGATCTGGAACTGGCGATCAGCACTGAACCCCTGTTTGAACAGGCCATGATTGTCGGTGAGGGCAAACCATTTCTGTCAGCCCTGGTAGTACTCAATCGAACCAACTGGGAAAAACTGGCGGGATCACTCTCTGTCCCTGCTG
>CBDUOW010000038.1:0-11486 GCA_965368945.1 uncultured Gammaproteobacteria bacterium | reverse complement strand
CCCATCACCTTGAGCGCACCATGATAGACGTCGTCGGCGCTTGGTATTGCCGCTTTCTCTAATTTGGCGTTATAGGGCACAGGTACGTCAGCAGCGTGTATGCGAACCGGCTGGGAATCGAGGGCATAGAAACAGTCCTCGGTGACCACGGCCATGATTTCCGCACCCACGCCAACCGGCGCTTCGTCTTCTTCCGCTACCAGGACGCGATGGGTTTTTTCTACCGACTTGCGAATCGATTCACGATCCAGTGGTTTGAGAGCACGCAGGTCAAGCACTTCCGCACTGATACCATCTGCCTCCAGCCGCTTGGCCGCCTGCAAGCAAAGATGCACGCTGTAGTTATAACCAATCAGGGTGATGTCACTGCCATCACGCACCACCTCGGCCCCTTCCAACGGGCGGAAGAATTCCTCATCCGGGATGTCTTCCTTCAGGTTATACATTTGTTCATGTTCGATAATGATCACCGGATCATTGCTGCGTACCGCCGACTTGAGCATGCCATAGGCATCCAGCGGGCCGCGCGGCGTAACGACGCGCAGACCGGAAGTACTCATAAACATGCGGGCCAGGCGGGCCGAGTGTTGCGCCGCCAACTGGTGGGCTGTGCCACCCGGAGTCCGCATCACGATAGGACAGGAAATCTGACCGCCAGACATGTAATGAATCTTGGCTGCGGCATTGATCAGGGTATCCAGCGCCAGCAGGGCAAAGTTAATGGACATGATCTCGATAATCGGCCGCATGCCCGCCATCGAGGCGCCGATACCGATACCGGTATAGGAATTTTCTGAAATTGGCGTATCGATAATCCGTTCCGGACCATACTTGTCATACAAGCCAAAGGTCGCCTTGTAGGTCCCGCCGGCAACACCGATATCTTCCCCCATGGCGATAACCAGCTTGTCGTTCGCCATTTCTTCATCATGGGCGCGACGAATCGCTTCCCAATATGCAGTTTCTGCCATGTTCTTCCCCAGCTTATTTATGTAAAGGACCAACCCAGCGTGGATCCGGGTTATCGTCCAGTACGTATTTTGTCAAATCTTCAACTTTCGGTTCAGGACTCTCTTCCGCGAATTTAATGATGTCATTTTCGATCTCATCATCAATTTCCTTTTCCATCGCCTTGATATCGGCAGCCTTGATAATGCCGGCTTCGATTAACCGTTCAGTGTAAATCTTGATGGGATCGCGTTTCTGCCATTCGGCTTCTTCTTCCTTGGTACGATAGCCCTTGGCATCCGACATGGAATGGCCGCGATAGCGATAGGTCATGAATTCAATGAAGTACGGACCTTTACCACTGCGTACGAAGTCAACAGCCTTCTTTGCGGCTTCCATTACGACGTCGATATCCATGCCATCATGCTGACTGGCTTCCATGTCATAGGCACAGACCCGCTTGTATTGATCCAGTACGGCGGTGGAACGATTAATATGGGTCCCAATCGCATACTGGTTATTTTCACAAACGAACAGCACTGGCAGGTTCCAAATCTTGGCCATGTTCATGGTTTCATGGAATGTACCCTGGTTATTGGCGCCGTCACCCAGGAAGCAGATGGCAATCTGATCGGTACCCTTGTGCTTGCAGGCCATTGCCAGACCCGCCGCCAGTGGGAATGGCTGGCCAACAAGGGCATAACCACCCATAAAATTCTGGCTGGCATCAAAAATATGCATGGAACCACCACGGCCCTTGGAAGAACCGGTTTCCTTGCCATACAGTTCAGCCATGACTTCGCGCGGGGGTGCTCCGGTCTTGATAGCGTGAACATGGTCACGATAACCGGTGATCACATAATCGTTGTCTCTACCCTGCTTGGTTCGGGCCATTTCCAGAACGCCGGTCGCGACGGCTTCCTGGCCGGTATATAAATGCAGGAACCCACCAATTTTGCGTTCCATATAGGCTTCGAAGGTACGATCTTCAAAGCGGCGGTAAAAAATCATCTCCCGCAACAGGCGTTTTTTGTCCGCGTCGTTCATAGGGATCCTTTATGATGTAACGTATGGGAACTCTCAGGCGGGCGAGCTTGCGCCGTCGCCTCCAAATCAAAGCCGCGTATGATCGGACTTTTAGCCCTCGAGGTCAAGAATGACGGTTCAAATAATTCCTGCCGGGAATACTGAAATATCATATAATTGAACAACTTATATAATAATCAGCCATCCCGTCACCGAACCGGGAACCTGATATTTATATTGCTCAGAGGCCATTATCACAGGAAACGAACTTAGAGATATGTCGCAGGAACTTATTCTTAACTGGTTGAACCGCCTTAGTGAATCGGTCAATAGGCGGGATTTGGATGCCCATATGGGACTGGTATCCAAGAAGGTGCTGGTTTATGGCATTCCCGATCAGGAGTCACTCGGTTATTACGACTGGAAACGACGCCGACGCAATGAATTTTACAAAAACCGTCTCGCCAGCCTTACCTATAACAACTTAAATATAAAGACCATAGCCTTGCGACGCCTGGGCTTCCAGGTTACTGAAATCATGCAGGCTACAACAGGGCAGAGAGTCCAGATCGACAAGGAAATAATACTGGAACAGGAAACAGATAACGAATGGCGCGTGGTGGAGGAAACCATCAAACACTGGCATCGCCTCAAGAACCAGGACGATCATCAATGACTAAACCAAATTTCCGCACAGAGCATGACAGCATGGGGGAACTTCAGGTCCCCGCCGAGGCCCTGTATGGTGCCCAGACCCAACGCGCGGTGGATAATTTTCCCATTAGCGGTCTCACCATGCCGAACGCCTTCATTCGAGCCCTTGCCCTGGTGAAATATGGCTGTGCTGAAGCCAATCTCAAGCTGGGTTTGATCGATCAGAAAAAAGCACATGCCATTCAGGCTGTGGCGGAGAAGATCATCGCCGGCAACTATCTGCAACACTTCCCCATTGACGTATTCCAGACCGGTTCGGGTACCAGCACCAATATGAATGCCAACGAAGTCATTGCCAATCTTGCCAGCAGTGAATGTGGTGAAAGCATTCATCCCAATGATCATGTCAACATGAGTCAGAGTTCCAATGATGTGATCCCAACCACGATCCATGTCAGCGCCAGTCTGGAGATCAGCCGGAAACTCATCCCGGCTCTGTTACACCTGATCAACACCCTCGAAATTCGTGCCGTAGAACTGCAAAGCGTAGTCAAGACCGGCCGTACCCACCTGATGGATGCGATGCCACTGACTCTTGGGCAGGAACTTGGTACCTGGAAAGATCAAATTCGCGACAACCTGAACCGAATCAATGAAAGTCTCAGTCGTTTACATGCCCTGCCACAAGGTGGTACCGCCGTCGGTACAGGTATCAATGCGCACCCTGATTTCAGTATCAATGTGGCACGCGCCCTGGCGGAAAAGACCGGTATCGCGTTTAAACCAATGAGCAACCCATTTGTCGGACTGGCTTCGCAAGATACCGCAGTGGAAATGAGTGGCCAGTTAAAAACCCTGGCTGTCACACTTATGAAAATCGCCAATGACCTGCGTTGGATGAACAGTGGTCCACTGGCAGGTCTCAGTGAAATCGAACTACCGGCACTGCAACCCGGCAGTTCGATCATGCCAGGGAAAATAAACCCGGTAATACCCGAGGCGGTGGCCATGGTCTGCGCCCAGGTTATTGGTAATGACAGTGCCATTACTATTGGTGGTCAGTCGGGCAACTTCCAGTTAAATGTCATGCTTCCTCTGATTGCCCACAATCTGTTGCAAAGCATCGAACTCCTCAGTAATGCGGCTCGACAACTGGCTGACAAGGCAATCGATGGTTTCGAGGTTAAGCTGGAGCACATCCAGCTTGCCCTGGATCGCAATCCGATTCTCGTCACCGCCCTGAACCGGGTCATCGGTTATGAAAAAGGCGCTGCCATCGCCAAGAAGGCCTATGCCGAAGGACGCCCGGTACTGGAGGTTGCCTTGGAAATGACGGATTTATCGGAAGAAAAACTGAAAAAACTGCTGGATCCCGCACTCCTGACGCAAGGGGGATCGGTTAAATGGCCGTAATACAATATGGATTTCTTTACATTGAGCTATTAATAAAGTTTCACCAAACAACTCAGTTTTGGCCTTGAGCTTTCCAACCTTACAGCAAAAATACATATGGACTGGTAAGTTGCGATTCAGTCATTGGATCATGGCGATCGCGGTCGTTGGTCTGCTTGTGACGGGCTGGCTGCAACAAAATGTGGTTCAGTATTTCCAGATCGCACTGGATTACCATTACATTTTTGCTTATGCCCTGACTCTGGCATTGGGCCTGCGATTGTATTTACTAGTCAGTTCACCCGCCTCCGCTGCCAACTGGCGCGATCTCATTCCAAGTCGGCGTAGCATGAAACAAGCCATGGCCATGTTACGTTTTTATGTTTCGTTTGGCCGGACTCCCCTGCCACACTGGTATGCTCACAGCCCGCTGTGGGCACCTGTATATTTATTCGTTTTTCTTCTGCTATTAATCCAGATCCTAAGTGGATTTTTAATTGGCGCTGGCTATCACACCCTGTTTATCAACCTGTATACACTGCATCAAAATGCTTCCACAGGCATCGCTTTGTTTACTGTGCTACACATTATCAGCATATTTTTACATGATCTGAAAACAGGCACTTCTGATGTCTCTGCCATGATACATGGCTATCGCATATTTAAAATCGAAAAACCCGACATCACGACCACTGTGCAAACGGTATCGCTGGATAAATTGAAGCAAAACAAGCCTGATTAATTGTCATGCGCAAAACAAAGTCTCAGGATCGTTGCAGCTGGTGTGGTGAAGATACACTTTATGTGGCTTATCATGATCTGGAATGGGGAGTGCCCCTGCATAATGACAATAAACTGTTTGAATTCCTGATCCTGGAAGGTGCGCAAGCCGGACTAAGCTGGTTAACGATTTTGAAAAAGCGCGACGCCTATCGCAAGGCATATTACCAATTCGATGTAGAGAAAGTAGCCCGGTTCAATTCACGCAGTATCGAACGCTTATTAAACAACTCCGGCATCGTGCGTAATCGCCTTAAAATCGAAGCCTCGATTGATAACGCGCGCGCCTTTCTTGAGGTGCAGGATGAAGTTGGCAGCTTTGACAAATTCATCTGGCAATATGTGGATCATCGCCCCAGACAGAATCATTGGCGTCGCCTCAGGGACATTCCTGCTTCAACGAGTGAATCAAAACAGATGAGCCAGGATTTACAACAACGCGGCTTTCGCTTTGTGGGCCCGACCATATGTTATGCTTTCATGCAGGCAGTTGGTATGGTCAATGATCATGTTGCTGACTGCTTCCGCTACAAGCAAGTCGCTAAAATCAAATAATCACATCGGTAAGATTTGGATGGACAGAATAAAATCTCTACAGCACTTCCTGGGCATTGAACCCGAGCATGTCAGCTACACGGAAAAGTTTGTCTCTGCCCTGGGTGGTTTTCTTGGAATTCTGCTAATTGCCGTCATTACCTACCAGACTACAGGCGTCGATGGGGCGGTAATTATCGTTCCCTCCATGGGGGCCTCAGCCGTTCTGCTGTTTGCCGTGCCCCATGGCAAACTTTCCCAACCCTGGGCGCTATTTGGGGGCCATATCGTCTCGGCCCTGATTGGGGTTATCTGTTTTAAGCTGGTTGGCGATACATTTCTGGCGGCGAGCCTGGCCGTCGGTCTTGCGATTGCTTGCATGCATCTGCTGAACTGTATTCATCCCCCCGGCGGGGCCACTGCGCTTGCCGCGGTAATAGGCGGACCGGCGATTCATCAACTGGGCTTTGATTATGTCCTGGCACCCATATTCGTTAACACGCTGGTTATATTCGTCGTTGCCGTCGGCTTCAATGCATTCTTTCCCTGGCGTCGCTATCCGGCAAGTCTGGTGAAAAAAATTGCACTCCCTGGTCATGCCGAAGCGGGAGCGATCGATATGTCGGGTATTAGCCAGGATGATCTCGACTATGCCATGGAAAAAATCAACCTGCTGATTGATATCACGGCTGAGGATTTGATGAAGCTTTATGCCTTGGCCTCCAAACATTCCCGGAGCAAGCAATTACAGGCCAGCCAAATCAAACTGGATCACTATTACAGCAATGCCCTGTTTGGCAAAATGTGGCAAGTTCGACATATCATTGATGAATCAGCACATACCGACCCCACAAAAGACAAAGTGATTTACAAAATCATGGCCGGTCCAGGTCGACGCAGTACGGGTACCTGTACGCGTGAAGAATTTGCAGCCTGGGCCCGTAATGAAGTCATACGTAATGAAAACTCCTGGCAACATGCAGACAAAGATGAGGCCACGGCAAAACCTGTGTCATGAAAATCATATCAAGCATCCGTTAATCACTTCGTTAAACCCGGTTTCATGGCATAATAAAGTTTATTTCACTCAAGGTTTACCATGTCGGAAACAACACTGACTATTACCCGCCCTGATGACTGGCACTTGCATGTGCGGGATGCCGAGGTGCTCTCGCATGTTGTGCCACATACAGCACGTTGTTTTGCCCGTGCCATCATCATGCCGAACCTGAAACCGCCGGTTACTACAGTACAACAGGCCCTGGAATATCGGCAGCGCGTTCTTGCGGCTGTGCCAAATACGTATGCATTTGAGCCGTTAATGACGCTTTATCTCACCGACAATACCAGTCCGGTCGAAATTCACAATGCCGTCGAAAGTCCGCATGTGCATGCTGTCAAATACTATCCAGCCGGCGCCACCACAAATGCCGATTCCGGTGTGACCGACATCAGCCATACCTACGCCGCGCTGGAGGTCATGGAAGAACTGGGGCTGCCCTTGCTGATCCATGGCGAAGTAACTGATCCCCAAGTTGATGTGTTCGACCGGGAAGCGGTATTTATCGAAACCGTCTTGATTCCGCTGTTGCAACGTTATCCCAAGCTACGAGTCGTACTGGAACATATCACCACCCTACAGGCCGTCAAGTTTATTCAGGCCACAGAGGACAATATCGCCGCCACCATCACCGCCCATCATTTACTGATGAACCGAAACGCCATGTTTCAAGGCGGAATTCGTCCCCACCACTATTGCTTGCCGGTACTGAAACGGGAATTTCATCGCCAGGCACTGATCGACGCTGCGACCAGTGGCAGTCCAAAGTTCTTTCTTGGTACTGACAGTGCACCCCATGGAAAAACAGCCAAGGAATCTGCCTGTGGTTGCGCCGGGATGTATACCGCCCATGCGGCCATGGAGTTTTATGCTGAAGCATTTGAGCAGGCCGAAGCGTTGGATAAGCTGGAAGGTTTCAGTAGTTTCTTCGGGCCCGACTTTTACGGCCTGCCGCGCAATACGGATAGCATCACACTCAGCAAGCAGGATTGGAACATCCCGCAGACTTTGGCATTTGCTGATGATGCCCTGATACCTTTACGTGCCGGGGAAAACGTGGGCTGGAAATTAATTAGTGATGATCCAATAACTTGAATAAATAAACGAACTCATAAAGAGACACTTACTCGAGATTAACTCAGTAAACCGGGCTAACTCGATAACCCTTGTTTCGCAGTAGCATCAGTAGCCCTTTATCACCCGGAAGGTGCAAGGCCCCGACTGCAACAAAAGCATTACCTTCACGCAGGCGTGGTTGCATCCGCTCGAGCATCCGGTAGTTACGCCTGACAACAACCTCGGTGTTAAACATATCAGCCACTCGATCATCCCCACCCTGCATTGCCGCATTACTAATCGACTCAAGAGCTTTCAGGTCGCGCCTGAGATAGGCATTAATTAACTGCTCGATGATCTGATCCAATTGATCATGTTGAGCAACTGCATCCCGCAACATAGTAATTTGTAATTCCGGGGACATGGTTTCCAGGGCACCCACCTGTTCATAGATCGTTTCAAGGCCATACACCCGTTTACCGGCAGCTGCAGCCTGATTATAAAGCACCATGTCCAGAAAAATGCCCGTTTGCGGGCGTGGCAGGCTCAGTGTCGCCGCTGCCGCCCACGGTTTCATGCGTTGCACCACGAGTTCCGGCATGCCATAGGCAGCCAACAATTGGACAGTTTGCTTATACAAGGCCGGTTCGATCAGTTGCTCGAGACTCTGCCCGTCTGACAGGAGCGTTGCCTGACTTGCCTGCATCAGGTTGGGCAAGTCCATTTCGACTTCACCACTGAAGCTATCCGCCTGTTGAAAAGCTTGCGCGATACTAGCAGGCACGTTTGTCACCCGCACATCATCACTATGAATGGTACCCAGCAAATAACTTGGCTGATTAGCCGCGCCTTCGATGCGCCATAGAATACCTTTCTCGTCCGCGGCCCAGGCTACCTGGCAACTCAGGCAATAAATGAATAACCATACTAACGCACGGTATGTCGAGCTGAATCGCTTCATCAGTTCCATCTCAATTTCATAACTCTGTCACAATACCTGAAGAAGGTCTTACATCGCAATTTAGCGAGACATTCGGTATGCTTGCGCCATCATGACAACACACACCAAACGCTCTATATCAAGCCGGTTTCGCGGATTTCTACCTGTAGTGGTAGACGTGGAAACCGCTGGATTCAACCCTGATATTAATGCCTTGCTCGAAATCGCGGCGGTTCCGATTCAGACAGGAGTCACTGGCGAACTGGAACGGGGCGAAACCATCGCCTGCCATGTTGAGCCCTTCCCCGATTCAGTGCTCGATCCCAAATCGTTGGAGTTCACCGGGATTGATCCTTACCACCCGTTTCGCATGGCAAAACAGGAGAAGGAAGCATTAGAATATATATTCTCACCCATCGATGTGATGTTGAAAGAGCTGCGTTGTTCACGCGCCATTCTGGTCGGCCACAACTCTTTTTTTGATCTTGGATTTATCAAGGCGGCGGTAAAACGTGCCGGCCTCAAAAAAATGCCTTTCCACCAATTCAGCAGCTTTGATACCGCAACCTTGGCGGGGCTGGCGTATGGGCAAACGGTACTAGCCCGTGCTGTGCAGGCCGCCGGTATCAAGTGGAATGAAAAGCAGGCCCATACCGCAATCTATGATGCGGAACGAACGGCGGATTTATTTTGTCGTATCGTCAATACCTGGGATGAGAATATTACTGCTCAGGTAATGACGGGAACGGAGTAAATAAAAAACCCGGCCTGGCGCCGGGTTTTTTATCTAACCGTACACGTAACAGAATCAGCTGGCGGCTTTTACACCCTCAACTGCTTCCGTAACCATCTTCTGCAGTTCACCCTTCTGGTACATTTCCAGGGTAATGTCACACCCGCCAATCAGTTCACCATTAATGTATATCTGTGGGAATGTCGGCCAGTCTGCATAGCGTGGCAGGTTCTCAAACACTTCCGGATCCATCAGCACATTCACATGCGCGAATTCCTTGCCGCAGGCCATCAAGGCCTGGGCTGCTCGACTGGAGAAGCCGCACTGCGGCATCTGGGGCGTGCCCTTCATGAATATGACCACAGGATTATTCTTTACCGCTTCATCGATACGTTCCATTACATCCATTCGCTTTCACCTCAAAATCAGTTCATGGCCCGTCCCGGCTGACAGGCGTATTAGAGAATACTAATAAATTATGCTTCCGAATACCAGAGTAAATTACTCTGTTTTTCTGAACTCACTGCTAATTTAACATGGCGCCTGACCACTCAGCTTTCAAGGCCATCGAGATGGGTCTGGAACCACAATTCCAGCAACGCCATATGCCAAAGCTTGCTGCCCTGCAGCCGGGTGAAATACTGATCCGGCGCGGCGAGCAATTTGTCCACATAAGCGCGATCAAACACGCCGCGCTGGCGGCAGGCCTGTGAATTGACAATGTCCCGCATAAAATCCAGGAATTCGCCGCGGACAAATTTCAGTGCCGGCATGGGGAAATACCCCTTGGGACGGTCAATCACCGCGTCCGGCAATATGCCGCGGGCGATCTGTTTCAGCACATGCTTGCCCCCGGAGCCAAGCTTCAGTTCCGGGGGCATTTGTGCCGCCAGCTCGACCAAGTGTTGATCCAGGAACGGCACCCGTGCTTCCAGTCCCCAGGCCATGGTCATGTTGTCCACCCGCTTGACCGGATCATCGACAACCAGGGTAGTAACATCCATGCGCAGCACCTGATCAATGAAAGACGCCGCGGCTGGTTCAGCGAGCAATTCGGCTACTTGCTCGGAGGTATAGTCGTCACCCCGATATTCCGCGGTGACCGATTCCAGATATTCGCTATGGGGTCGATCAAAATAATAGCGGCCGAACCGTTCCACCGGCGTGCCGTTAATGTCTTCCTGCATGCGTGGAAACCAGAAATAACCGGCGAAGACCTCATCCGCCCCCTGGCCACTCTGCACCACCTTGACCTCCTGAGATACCCGTTCGGCCAGCAGGTAAAAGGCCACGGCATCCTGCCCCACCATGGGCTCAGCCATATATCGCACCGCTTCCGGCAGCCGTGGCAACACCTCGGCATTGGGGATGTGGTACTTGTGATGGCGAGTCTGGTAGCGGGCCACCACCTGATCCGAATATTCAAATTCACTGCCCTTCTCTTCCGGTTGGTCCTCAAAGCCGATAGAAAAAGTCAGCAGATCCTTCACCCCTGCCTCGGCCAGTAGCGCCACCAGTAAACTGGAATCCAGCCCGCCGGAGAGCAAAACGCCAACGGGCACATCCGCCACCTCCAGCCGCTTACGAACAGATTCGCGCAAGGCGGTGTGAATCGCATCGGTCCATTCCTGCTCGTCACGTGGCTCGGGCGGTCGTTCAGCGCTCAAATGCCAGTAGCGCCGTTGAGCCACGGTGCCGTCGAGCTTGATGGTCAGGCTGGTGCCGGGGACCAGCTTTCGCACTCCACTGAGGATGGTCCGGGGCGCCGGCACCACGGCGTGCAAGGTTAACTGGTGATGCAGGGCCACCGCATCGATGTGAGTGTCCACTCCGCCGCCAGCCAGCAGTGCCTGGGTATTGGACGCAAAACGAAAAAGCTGATCCTGCTGTGTGAAATACAGCGGCTTGATACCCATCCGGTCACGGGCGAGGAACAGGCTTTCAGTGCGGGAATCCCAGATGGCAAAAGCAAACATGCCGTGCAGGTACTCGGGACAACGCTCGCCCCACTTGTGGTAGGCCTTGATAATAACTTCGGAGTCACCCTCGCTAAAAAAGTGGTAACCCTCTTTAATCAGGTCGGCACGCAATTCACGGTAATTGTATATGGATCCATTGAAAACCAGCGCCAGCCCGAGTTCCTGATCCACCATCGGCTGGTTGGCGCGTTCCGAGAGATCAATGATGGCCAGGCGCCGATGACCCAGTGCCAGGGGTCCTTCCTGCCACTGGCCTTCAAAGTCCGGCCCGCGTCGCGCTAGTTTCGGCAGCATTCGTTCAATAACGTCACGCCTTCCCGCCTGGCCGTCAAGACGTAATTCACCACAGATACCACACATAAACCTAGTTCCGAGGGACGAGGG
>CBDUOW010000037.1:0-11836 GCA_965368945.1 uncultured Gammaproteobacteria bacterium | reverse complement strand
GCCCTCAAGGGCCGAGTGGCGAGTATGCGCCACTTCATCGATACGCTCGCGCACATCGGGGTTTTGCTGAATAAATTCCTGAAAAGCACCACAATCGACCCGCAGGGCTTCAACCCGGGTTACCGCTACCACTGAAGCAGTACGTGGTAACCCGGTAAGTAATGACACCTCACCGAAGTAATCACCAGCACGCAGTAGCGCTATATTCAGGCGCTCCCCATTCACCTTATGACTGACACGCGCAGTGCCATAAATAATAATGTACAGGGCATCACCCGGTTCCTCCTCACTCACAATAACACCACCTGGGGGTATACCCACAAGAGTGGAATTCTCAATCAGAAATGTAATTCGATCGTGAGACAAATCCCTTAGCGGTAATACATTACGTAAGGCCGTCTCAGTAAGGCGATTCTTATAGCGCTGAATGATCGCCAACTGTAACTCGGGTCGAGCAGAGAGAACCTGCTCTAATACATCACCCGGGATCTCGATTAGCACTGAGGGTAGGCTGACAGTAACATCTGAAACCCGCGGGATACGAAATAGCGCGGATATTTCCCCGAACACTTCCCCCGGGCCTAACCGGGCCAGCACAATATGCTTGCCATCGACAGTGTCACTGACTTCAACTTCTCCCAGAACCAGAATGTAGACACGGGTATCAAGCTGCTGCCGGTGACACAGGATCTCATCCTGGGCGGCACTCCTGACCACGCCGTGATCCATGAGGTATTGTTTTTCCTGTGCATTTAGTAGTTCCCCGAAAGCACCATGCGCGCTAATGGCCTTCTCAACAGCGTGCATGACTTTCCCTTGCTCAGACATGGCCCTCTCCATAAGTAAGCTAAAGTGGTAAAAAACAAGACCTATCTTAAACTAAGATAGCATCATCAGCCGATCCTGTGATCCAGGACAGGAAATGTTTCACATTTTGGGGGTGCTAACCGGTCTTTTTCACCTTTATCCCGGCACCTTTAACCGCTACTATTCAGTTAATTCATTGCAGTAAGTTAATCATGTTTCTACCACTCGATCGCAAACCTGACTGGCGCCACCCCCCTATCGTTACGCTTTTGTTGATTCTGGCAAACCTCGTGTGTTTCTTTGTTTTGCAAATCAATGATGACCAGTATCGGCATGATGCGGTCAACTACTATTTCAGTTCAGACTTGCCCGAGACCGAGCTATCAGCCTATCGCCGCTACCTTGAGGACCCGATCAATCCGACTGCCTTTCCCGACTCGATTGGCTATCTGGATGCCAGTGATGCAACGACACAAGGCTACCTCCTCTCCATGCTCGTTGTCGATGGCCCATTCCTGCAGCAGTTGGAAGCTGAAAAAATCATCAAACCCAGTGACCCCGAGTACAACCAATGGCGATCCCAGCGCACTCAGTTTGAGGCTCTCCAGAATCGCTCGGTGGAATTTCGCTTTTCCCAGATAAATATTCACCCCTCATTGCTGACAATGTTCAGCGCGATGTTTATTCATGCGGATGTCATCCATTTACTTGGTAACATGATCTTCCTTTTCCTGTTTGGCTTTGTGGTGGAAATTGCACTGGGGCGCACTCTTTATCTCTTTGCCTATCTATTGTCCGGTTTGATGTCCGGCCTGTTTTATCTCCTGCTGGAGCCAAACAGCGCCTTTCTCGCCATGGGAGCCTCCGGTGCAATCTCCGGACTGGCGGGCATGTATACCGTACTGTTTGGTTTACGCAAGATCCGTTTCTTTTACACCCTGCTGTTTTACTTCGATTACATTCGCGCACCGGCCATTATCCTGCTGCCAATCTGGCTAGGCTATGAACTATTTAATCAACTTTTCTCAGATGACAATATCAATAACCTGTCCCATATAGGCGGCTTGTTAAGCGGTGCACTCATTGCCTGGCTTGCGAAAAAATACCTGCCGTCAATTAACATGGAATATCTGGACGCGGAAGAGAAATCACAAAACTTCAAGCTCAACCTCCAACAAGGCATCGATGCTTTGGCTGAAATGGATGTCGACAATGCACAGCGTATCTTTACGCAACTGGCAGAAGAGCAACCGGATAATATTGATATAATGCTACAACTTTACAACGTCGCCAAGCTCAATCCGCATGGTGAGTCGATTCACTCCGCAGCCAATAAAATATTCAGCTTGCCCGGCAAGGATAAAGCAACCGTTAAAATTTTGCACAATATCTTTATTGATTATGTGGAACTTGTACAACCAAATGTCAAACTTAGGCCTGAACAGATGATATCTTTAGCCTTACGCTTTGCGGCTAACAATTATCTGGAAGATGCGGAGAAAATTGTGCTCCACCTGACGACACGTGCCACTGATTATGAACGGAATGCTGAGGGCCTGATGGCACTAGCTACCCACTATAGACGAGCGAACAATACGCAGAAAGCAGATAAATACCTGTCACTCCTGTTGCAGTGTTATCCTGATAGCCTCGAAGCCCAACATGCCCGTCAGGCATTCAATCAAGCATGATATAATGGGTCATTTCATATTTGGAACCCCGGCGGCAAGATCAGTGTCGCCTCAAGCCGGAAATAATTTTCATGTATTCCTTGACCTCCGGCATGCGAGGATGTGTGGGATATTTATTTTGCAGAAAGTTCAGTACCTGGCGTGCCTTTTCATCTTCGTTAAAGCTCTCACACATAATTTTGGCAACCAGTAAGTATGCCTGCGGGATGCCCTCATAGCCCGGGAAATCCACATGCAAGTCAGTTAATAAATTTAACGCGGCCCGCGACTGGCCATTCTTATTTAATAATTGCGCCATAAGAAATCGTTGTCGACCATTACCGAATTTAAAGTTCTTATCCAGCTTGTAACAATCACTAAACACCCGTATCGCTTCAGATGGCCTATCTTCCAGAATAAGCCGCACAAGGTAGTCGGCACTGTAATTACGTAGCCCCTCCATGTCACCGCTTTTTTGAATCAGTCGGTGCAGTCTTTCACGATACAGTAAATTACCCGGATGTTCTTGTATCATGGATATTAAACGTTTGCGCACCTCATCAAGCTTACCTTCATGAAAAAGGATCTCCACCTCGCGCAACGCAGGTTCGGTTTCATGCGGCCAGGAACCAGTTTCACTATATTCCTGCTCAATGCTATAACCAAGCTTTTCATGATATTGATATATCACGTAACCCATCATGTTAAACATGACCAGGATAAAATACATAATAATAAAGTTACCGACAGGCAAATAAATGCTCGTCGGCAAGTATTCGATCATCAGGTTCGTGACTTCCATAGCTCCCACCAACACCAGGAGAATGTATAGACACATAATAAAATAAGCACTACCGAGCCGATGAATGACCTCCAGCAGTCTAATCGGATTAATGGCTCGAAAGAATCTGTGTTCCACCGCCAATACCATCACGCTGGCGGGAAACACCAACGCCGTAACGAATAGGCCTATATATATAAGCGCAACGCTATCCAACGCGGCTAATTCAGATAAAAAGATTAAAAACAGGAATACAATGAATATTTGTTTGAACGGCGTTTCCAGATTTTCTGTTAACATTTTACCCTGAATCCGTTGGGCCCGGAGATAGCCCTGCGCTGTGTGCTCAAGCACCACATACGCATATTTGATAAACAGCATAAACATGGCGATTTCAACCAGAATCCCAAATGGCATTTTATCAGCCGGCAGCTTGTTTAATACGATATATATTACTATCAGCAACAGCATAAACAGCATGGGTGGGAACTGTAATGGGTAGAGAAAGAACTGGTGAATACGCTGCCAGAATGGCCGAATAAGATTTCCTGCTCCAAGTGATTCGGCTGGTTTACCACACACCGGGCAAACCGGGACTTCGCCTTTATCTGCTTGAATGCAGTTTTTACAGAAATTGATCAGGCAATGATTGCATGCCCAACGGGCCGGCATATCAGGATGATATTTACAGAATATTGTTGCCATAAACTCTTAGGTTGATTGTATATCCACCGTTATAATCCAAAAAATAATACCACAGCCCAGGACATCTTGATGCATCCTTTGTGCCCGTGTCATACGCTCAAAAGCCTGTTATTTGCCGGGTTGCTGTTTTTTTACCAGTACGCCCTTGCTGACACCGGGGTCTCAACCAGCTGGCTCGGGGCTCACTTAAATGACACTCATCTCACGCTGGTTGATATGACTGATGGTATTCAGTACCAGCGCTTCCATATCCCCGGCGCCCTACATTTGCCTTACCCGGCCCTCAATACAACTGATCGATTCGGAGTCAGTTTTAGCTCAGGAACTGATGAACTTATCCGGGTCCTCGGTCTACTTGGCGCAAGCGCTGATAGCCATATTGTGATCTACGACGACCTTGGTGGCCTCAATGCCAGCCGACTGTACTGGGAATTGGAAGGGCTGGGACATCAACGCATCGCCCTGCTTGATGGCGGGCTGGTAAAGTGGATTCTGGAAGGCCGTAAGGTCAGCAATAAAACTGGCAAAACCAGAAAAACCACCTACTCACCTGCCAATAGAAAAGGCCGGGCTAACCTGGCCACACTGGCAGAAATCACCCGCCTACCCTCCGATGCCATCCTGCTGGATGTACGCACGCAGCAAGAATACGCCGGCGATCCACGTCAACCTCGTTCCGGACATATCCCCACTGCACGTTGGTGGCCGTGGGATACTACCGTGGACTTCAACGATGGCTTCCGCCTTAAATCCGTCGCAGAACTCAAGCGCCAATTACAAGACCTGGGGATCGATGATCCTGAATCACCCGTGTACCTTTACTGCCGAACAGGCCACCGCGCGAGTCAGTCTTATTACGTCTTACGACAACTTGGCTTCAGTAAGGTCAAAATTTATGACGGCTCAATCGCCGAGTACAGCCGCCACAAAGAGTTGCCGTTAAGAACCGGTATGGAGCCCTAAGAATCATCTCTGAAACATCTTCGCCAAAACTCAGAATCGACAATCGGATATTCATTTAAAGTAAGGGGATTAAGTATTGCACGCGGTGATATTCCGGTGCCCCCAAAAGAAACCTTCCCACTCAGTGCTCAACCGGGAGGGAAGGCCAAGCAACAGTGTGCTTGCAAGGGGCTGTATGACTACCCTGGCCGGAGTGGAGGGTTGGTCAGGGTTTCAACCGGTTCACTAACCTTAGCATGCCCGGGATGGCTTTCAAGCTAGCTTAGCCCGTACTCTTAACAAGCAGGCTAAGGTTCTCGTGGCAAGGCATTGAATTAGATATTGAAGTACTTTTATTGCGGATATTTTAAAAGTCCCGCGCTGCCCCACGCTCGCATTTGAGGCACTTCAAGTGTTTACCCAGATGGGCCTGCCGCCCGGTTTCCGTTGTTGCCCAGGCGCGGAGCTGCCAGGGCGGATCATGCCGTACATGCTGATGATGGCCACATTCAAGCTCGGCTACCCAGTGTCCGTCTTCATCAAGCAGGTAGCCAGTAATAGAGCGAAGCATTGCAGGGGGGTCAGTCACGAAAATTATTGTATTGCAGGGGTAATTCCAGCTTGGCCTCCTTGAGCAAAGCAATCACTTGCTGCAGATCATCGCGCTTCTTGCCGGTAACACGGACTTTTTCACCTTGAATCGCCGCCTGCACCTTAAGCTTCTTGTCCTTGATTAACTTGACGATTTTCTTACTGAGGGCGCTGTCCAGCCCCTGACGGATCGTCACCTCCTGACGTACTTCCTTGCCGGATTGTTGTATGTCACCGATCTCAAGGCAGGCGATATCAATTCCCCGTCGGTTCAATTTGGTCTGCAATATATCCAGCATCTGCTGTAATTGAAATTCCGCTTGCGCTTTCATGGTGATCACGGTTTCATTCAATTCAAAACTGGCATTGGCTCCCTTGAAATCGAATCGGGTTGAGACTTCCCGGTTGGCCTGATCGACCCCATTGGTCACTTCATGTAGCTCGACTTCCGATACCACATCAAAACTTGGCATAACTGCTCCTTACTTAAATAACTTCCCGAATCCTGCTGATCACAATCAGCCTTGAGGCAAATACCACCAGGTGTTATTCGGCCACGCCCAGCAAAAGTTCGGTGATCCCGGCTGCCGAGCCCAAATAGGGCGCCAGGCGTATCGGTACCTCAGGATACTCCTGTTGCTTACCTGCCACCTCACGGGGAATATCCTCAATCACGTGTCGGCCCGCTGATAAAAAATACGGCAGCACGATCACTTCCTCTGCGCCTGCCTGAATACAGGCCTCGATCCCATCCGGAATTGACGGTTCGGCCAGTTCCAGGAAAGCACAGTTGACCGACTGATAGCGATCCCCGGCATGCGCGCCCAGTTGGGCAGCAAGTTGACGGACTTCCTCATTGGAGGCTTCGCGGCGACTGCCGTGGGCGACCAGTAATAAACTCTTCATGACAGCCTAAGACCTATCTGTTTGCTATGGAATTGCCGATTGTAGAGAAGCCCTGCGCAACAGGCAAAAAAAATCCCCGGACCCAACGACCGGGGAAACAGGGTACTGGTACGAAACCAGACTCAGGGAAAAACTGGAATATTGGGTTCCACCCCCCGCATATCCGCTTCGGGGTGGTGGCAAGTAACAAGTTCGGTAATTTCGTCTACCCGCTGGACAGGGATATCCACAATGAACAATATATGCCCCTCTCGCAGATCGGCCTCGAAGGCCCGGTGCCGGGTATTGGGAACATTCACCGCGATCATGCTGGCTGCCCAGGTCCCCACAAACACCCCGGCCAATACCGTGGCCATGATGGTCTTGGCTTCATAGCCGGGGGCGATCCAGCCTAACAGTACGGCAAGCACCCCCACCACCACACCCGTAAGACCCCCAACAGGGAGCCCCAGCTGCAGGCCATGTGATAGGTCACTCCTTTGCCAGAGGCTGGCCTCGGGCAAATCTTCCAGGTCTACACGGCCGTCAGCAATCACATGCATGTGGTTTTCCGGTACCCGCGCAAGCAGCAATTCATCATGGACTGTGCGGGCCAGGCGTGTATCAGGCAAGATAAAGTACAGGCGTCGCTTCATGTCAGGCCTCCTTTCCGGCGTGAAACCCGGGATAATGAAAAAACCTTGGAATCTACTCAAGTATAGACCAATATCTCGGCGTGCTCAGCGAAAACACGCGCTACTGGTGAGTATTCACTCTATATGAATATTCCCCTCGAAAGCCCACCACGAGCGCGGCTGGCGGCATTGATGAAGGCAATAACCGGCTTTTATGTTTGTGTGTTCTGGCACCGACAGAGCGTGGGCGGGCTCCGGTCACACGGTAATGATTGACTGTTCGTTCAAACTGGGGCTTTGCGCCGACCAGGAGCCACCCAGCTAATTACATGCTCTGGCAACTGATCGGGGTGAATATACTCTTCTGAAACCACTTTGCCACGTACCGAAATGCCGGCACTATGCACTGAGTCGGGATCGCCACTGACCAGCGGGTGCCAGTCCGGTAATGGCCGAGCTTCGGACCGCAGGCGATAGGCGCAGGTATCGGGCAATTGATCAAATAATTCGGCTTGTCCCGGTGTAAGTACCAGACAGTCCGGCACAAGTTCAACCCGATGAGAATAATCCCGGCAGCGACAGGTCGTCAGATCAAGCAAGTGGCAGGCAACATTGGTGAAATAAAGCTCAGCGGTATCTTCATCTTCCAGCTTGTTGAGACAGCAGCGGCCACAACCATCACATAGCGCCTCCCACTCATCCGGCGTGAGGTCTTGCACGGCCTTATCTCGCCAGAACTCAGTCACGAGTCAAACATTCATAAAAAAACAGGGCCTGGTTATTCAGGCCCTGTCTATGTTTCACTATTACTCTTTGGGGATCAGACGAAGTCAACACCAAAGGTGTAACCCTCCTCCTCGAGTCCCACGTGTTTTACCAGACCCTGTACGTTCATCTCCTGCGGCTCGCCACGCGGCACTACATAGAATTGCAAATCCAGTGTTTCACCGATCTCAACCGGTCGCTCACTGTAGAGTCGCATCCCTGCCAGGGATAAATCCTCGGCTTTCAGCACACACGGCCGGCAAGCCGAGCCACTTACGTTCACACTCCGCGAAAACGGGATACGGCGGTGTCGTCGTCGTTCACTCATGCTGTGGCCCCCGATTAATGTCCGCATATATAAAACAAGTATAGCAAATCAAGTACCTGAATAGGTGACTCAAATATTAAATTGTATTCCCCTAAATATTATCGGGAATACGTTTGTCCCGCTGTTTCCATCTCCTGGGTTGGACAGTACCTCGCATCAAACAAAACGGATCAGGCCTTCCACACCGGTTACTGGTCGGAACCCGCCAACAAGGGTCGAAAAAATGCACTGCTAATCGCAACCGCAGTGGAAAGATCGAAGACCGAACCCTCAATGTCACTTCGTCGCCGCCATTTGTCGACCGCCGCCTGACCCAGCAGAAACACCATATCACGACACAGGCTGTGCGCCGCCGCACCGCAGGGTGTCTGCCAGCGGATGCCGACATACAGGTCGTCCCCCATGTCCACTGAAACGACCTGTTCGCCTTGCATATGAAGCGATAGCGGCTTGCCACCAATAGCGCAACTCGATTTGATGGTGGTTTCAACCTCGAACATGGGTGCCACCGAGAGCGCATCCAGCGCGCACATGGCATTAATCGCGTGGCCATTCACCTCGACCACATGCGAGGTGACTTCATAGCTCAATGGGTAGGCCCCCATGATCATTTGCTGTTCCACATCCAGGACAATCAGGTCATCCTGCGCCAGGATCTGGAAGGCTTCCTCCACACTGTGTTGCGACAAATGACTCGCCGCCTCGGTAATCGCTAGAGGTCGGCCCTGCTCGACAAAGTTGCTGAGAATGACTCTATGGAGTTCCCTCAGTTCAGCGTCGAGTAGCTGCTGGCGAGCCGCAAGCGGCAAGAGACCATTTAATTTATCAACGGCTTGTTTTACATCCATTCTGTTTAGCTACCCTGTTGCTTTTCGAGGCATGTGACACAGCTTCTAGTGTCCGGCATCAGTGCCAGACGGGCAAGGGGAATCGGCTGGTCACAAATCTGACAAAGACCGAACTCAGGACTGTCCAGGCGTGGCAGGGCCTGCCTTAGGCTGGCCAGTTTTTGGCGGGATTGATGTAATTTTGTCTGATTGACGCCCTGCTCGGCTATCGCCTCCATACGACTGAGACGGCCGATTGCCACATCCGGTGCAATGGGTGCTACCAGGATTTCCAGGTTGGCAATATCCTGTTGCAGGGTTTCAATTTGCTGAGTGATGATACCGCGCAGGCGTTCGCGCTCCGGCCCGGTCATGACAGGTTGTTCAGGAAGACTTGCGACCACCTTTAGTCGAGGTCTTTTTCAGTGACTCTATGGGGTAGCGTTTCCCGTTAAGCTCATAATCGACAAATGACAGCCCGATTCCATCCTCATCGGAGCGTTCCATTTTCACGTTAAAAACGATTTCCGGCATGGCCGAATCAAGCATTTGCATTTTGACATGGGCGCCCACCGGTAGTTGGGGCTTTTTTCTCAATTCCACAAAGACACCGCTGTCTGAAATATCCCGGCTCTGGCTATTGATCACCCCGAAGGTGGAGTGGCTGAGACAAATCCTGGCTTTAACCGCGATGCGCACACAGCCGCGCCTATCGGGCGAATCAGGATCCACCTCAAGATCAATGAAAACTGAGTGACTTCCTACGACCATATCAGTGCCTTTATTAAATTTGCTAGTTACCCCTCACCAGCTAAAAACCTGGCCTGATAATTTTAGCGGCAGAAACTCAAGAAACATAATAGATAAATGGGTATATTCTTTACGCTATAGCTAAAAAATCGCCCTATTCCCTGTTAGGTCTCAACCCGGTAGTCGGGATTAGTCACCGTTCGTGCACCGTAGCCAAGCAGTCACTCTATAGATATCCGCCACTTTTTTACTCAGTCTAAAACTTCAGCGCAGAGAGTCTCCCGTTGAGGATGTCGGATGCCCCATGCCAGATTGGCAACGGGACTCTCAAGGCACTGGACACTGGACTTGAGGACAATCGGACCGGTCTCGCCCACTTGTCCCTGCTTCAATTTCTTTTCGTGAGGCTTGAATATTGATGTCCAGCGGGGCCAGCGCGAACGCACAGGTAATCGCCCGGCTCGCCTGCGCAGGACAACCCACCTCGAGCAGTACATAGGCCAGGTTGTTCCAGCCGGCGACATTCGCCGGCTCTATTCGGATAGCATTTTGGAAGGCATCAGCCGACTCGTGGAATTGGCGGCGCTGATAAGTGGCATTCCCCAGTGCCAGCCAAATCTGGGGTGATTCCGTCCATTGCCTGGCAGCTGCCTGATAGGCACCATAGGCGCTCCCTGCCTGCCCTGTCTGTTCCAGCTCAAGGGCCGCTTTCAGATACCGTAATGGCTCCGCAGTTTTAGGAATCTGGCTTGGTGGCAGGATCACCAGCGCCCAGTAATTGGCCCGGGCCCAGGTGCGCTCAAAGGCAGCCAGGCTGGTTATCCAGCGACGCGTGGTACCAGAGCGTAACACCACTTCTGAGTTTGCCAGGTCGTACCCCACCACCACCGCATAATGCCAAATAGGCAACCGGGCAAAGGACAGGTTTTGCAACACCAGCACAGGGTGACCCGCCGCCACTTCGGAGAGCAAATCTGCCATTTCCGGCCTGAGGGGATATGCCAGCATGCCATAGTGGCGAGCTGCGGCGATGATCTCGATTTGCAGACTACCTTCACGCTCCGGCACATAGACCTGGTCCACCAACGCCTGCGGGGAAACTCCGACTGCATGGTAATTCAGCACAGTAGCGAGGGCAGCGGGGCCACACTGGTACCGCTGTTGGGGATAAAAGGGGGTTTGGGTCAGCTCCTGCAACGGCGGCAAATCCTTGGGGGGGTTGGATTGCAGCTTTTCCGTCTGCCAGGCCGTGGCGCATCCACTCAACAGCAGGATAATAACCAACACACCCGCCAGACGGCGGGTGTGTTGAGTCATAGGCAATGTCATATTTACGTCTAATTAACCGGCTTTACAAACGGGAAAATATTCGTTGCCCCAAGCATGTCGGTAATAATAAAAACGATAAACAATATTAATATTACACCCAGCACATCGCCCCCCGCAGGCAGGTCGGCCAGATGTTGATTCAGTTGAGCGACTTCATGATCCGTCATATGCGAAACCCGCTCTTTTACCATCTCCGGTGAAACACCCAGCGCCTTTAATTGTTGCTGAGCCTGTTCACGCTCCAGGACTTGCAGAACATCACTGCGGTTCAGTTCAGTCTGCACCTCACCGATAATTTGCCCATTGCTGATCATTGCTGCCTGCACAGGGGTGACGGGTAAAACGATCAGGCTTAACGACAATAGCAGACAAAGGACACGTTGCAGGGTTACCATAAAGTTCTCCTTGCATGTTGTTATTAGTTACCGTAATTATTCAAAAAGATACCCTGAAAAACCACCTATCAGGTCTCATTCTTCTGCCTCGGCAGCACAGTCAACACACAGATCTGTATATGGCATTGCCCGCAAGCGCTCTATTGGAATTGTTGTGTCGCACATACTACAAATATTGTAGGTTCCGGCATCAATACGCTTTAAGGCATGATCAATTTTCAACAAGGTCGCACGTCCTTCCACATCAAGCGCATTTAGCACCTCCTCATTCTCCATCTGCACAGCCTGTTCTTCAAAATCCTTCTCGACTGGATTGTCCTCATTACGCAAATCTTTCTGAATATCTGACACTCGTTGTAATAGCTCTTGCCGCTTGACGAGTAACAGTTGGCGTATTTCATTAAACTTGTTCATCATTCACCCTTC
>CBDUOW010000036.1:0-11946 GCA_965368945.1 uncultured Gammaproteobacteria bacterium | reverse complement strand
ATCGAGCACATGGTGGTATCGCTTACCTTTGTATTCATAGAAATGATCACTGTCCTTGGTGGTAAACGCACTTTCTCCATCGAAGAGATCCAGTTCCGCCAGCGTATCGTTTTTGCGAGGATCGGCTATCTTGATCTGCCAGGGCTGCTCTCCGCGTTTACCGATGACCTTAACATCACCCCCGGCGTTAATGCAGGCATGCTGAATGTCCATTTTCTTCAGTGCGAGGGTCTCTCTTTCCATGGCCAGTCCCTTCGCCACGGCGCCAAAGTCGAGTTGCAATGCCGGGTTCGTACTTTTCATACGGACACCGTTTAGTTCGATATCGTCTACGGTCGGGTTTTGTGCAACCAGGGCAGCTATTTGTTCTACCGCAGGTAGTGGTCCGTTGGGTGCCGTATCCTGGTGAAATCCCCATAGTGCCATCAGTTTGCCGATGGCCGGGTTGTAGAGATAATTGCTGGCATGAGTAAGTGTGCGTGACTTCTCAATCAACGGTAGTACCGAGGGATTTGCGGAAAACTCGCTGGTCATTGCCAGCAATTCATTCGTACGTCCCAGTGGCCCAGGCTGCCAGGGGTGCCACATGAAATGCATATATTCGAAGTCTTCTCTGAGTGTAGTAAATGCCTGTGTCGCAATTGCTTTATCTACACCATAAAGGCTGATTTTGATTTCATTGTTGAAAAATTGCTGGTGGTCTTGATATTCACGTGAAGTACCGTCGCAAGCCGCCAGGCACAGCGCGACCAGACCAGGCAAAAGCGCTTTAAGCTTAGGCATTAGCTATTGAGCTTGCTCTCAATACTCGCCATCAGTTGGCTGCCAATATCAAGATTATATTGTTCATCAAGTTCGCGGATGCAGGTGGGGCTGGTGACGTTGATCTCGGTGAGGTAGTCACCAATTACATCCAGGCCAACAAACAGCAGGCCTTTATCTTTTAGAGTCGGCGCCACTTGCTCACAGATCCAGTAATCGCGCTCGCTTAGTGCTACTCCGACTCCACGACCACCCACTGCCAGGTTGGCCCGGGTTTCACCTTTGGCCGGAATGCGGGCCAGGGCATATGGGACAGGTTCACCGTCAATCAGCAGAATACGCTTGTCACCATCACGGATTTCGGGAATAAAACGTTGCGCCATAATCTGTCGTTGGCCGAGACGAGTCAGGGTTTCGATAATTACGCCGGTATTCAGATCATTTTGCTGGACCCGAAAGATAGAGGCTCCGCCCATGGTATCTAGTGGCTTAAGTATGATGTCGCCGTGTTCGGCAAGAAAGGCACGGATTAAATCGGCCTGGCTGGTGACCAGTGTTGGCGGAGTGCACTGGGGGAACCATGCCGTGTACAGTTTTTCATTCGCGTCCCGCAGGCTTTGCGGCTTATTGACTACGCATACGCCGGTATTTTCGGCCAATTCCAATAAATAGGTGGTGTAGATATAGTCCATATCGAAAGGGGGATCCTTTCGCATCAGGATGACATCGAGATCGGTTAATGGAGTAGGCGTTGCTTCACCCGTGGTATACCAGTTATTCGCATCGGCCCGGACCTGTAGTGGCTGCATCAGACTGTGCGCTTCCCCTTTGGACAGATAGAGATCGGCCTGTTCCATATAGAGCAGTGTCCAGCCCTTTTTCTGGGCGGCCAGTAACATGGCCAGGGTACTGTCCTTTTTGAAGTTAATGGACCCGATGGGGTCCATGATGACACCGAGTCTAATAGGCATTTGTTACTCAGATGTATTCGGTGTATTCACGTGCCGCGGCAAGCAGTGCCAGGCGGCCAATGACCCCATAGGCATAGAAACGGTTTGGGTTGGCATCGGGGGCTTTGCTAGCGTCAGGTGTAATGCAGGTTTCGGCAAAGGCGAGGGGCTCAAAATGCATACCAGGGGCATTCAGATTTTCATTGGCACTGCGGCCAGTATGTACCCGGTAGAATCCCCCTACCACGAAATGATCCAGCATATAGACGACGGGTTCCGCCACCGACTGGGCCTCGCCCCAGGTTTCAAAGGTATAAACGCCTTCCTGCATAATGACCTGTGTTACCGCCTGACCGCCTTTGCTGGCGGACATGCGGGTACGTTGTTTGCGGTTGAGTTCCAGAAGTTCATCTGCATTATGAACTGTCATGATACCCATGCCGTAAGTGCCGGCATCTGCCTTGACGATCACAAAGGGTGGCTTATCTATCTGGTATTCGTCATATTTTTTCTGAATATCGGTCAGAAGTTGAGTGACGTTCTTGCGCAAGCAGTCTTCGCCTTCGCGTTTCATAAAATTAATTTCGCCACAGTTGCGGAACAAAGGGTCAATAAACCAGGGATCGATATCCACCATGGTGGCAAATTCATTGGCAACCCGCCGATAGTGCGCAAAGTGTTCTGATTTCAGGCGATTACTCCAGCCCATATCCAGAGGCGGGAGCAGTTTCTGTTCGATGTCTTCCAGGATATCCGGCCGACCGGCAGAGAGGTCGTTATTTAGCAGGATCACACAGGGGTCAAAGCCGTTTAAATGTACACGATTACCCTGCCGCTGTACGGGTTCCAGCTTAACCAGCTTGCCGGATGGCAGATTAATAGCCTGATTTTGCTCAAGATCAGGCAGTAAAGAGCCGATACGTACCTCAAAGCCGGCTTTGCTGATTATTTCCTGCAGGGTTGCCACACTCTCAAGGTAATGAAGGTTGCGGGTATGGCTTTCCGGGATGATCATGATTTTGGCGGCGGCCGGGCAGACATGTTCAATCGCGGCCTGGACTGCCTGAATACACAGTGGCATTAATGCTGGATTGAGGTTATTGAAGCCGGCCGGGAACAGATTAGTATCCACCGGTGCCAGTTTGAAGCCCGCGTTGCGCAGGTCGACTGAAGTATAAAAGGGGGCAGGTGATTTGAGCCACTCGCTCCGAAACCAGGTTTCAATTTTTGCCTGGTTGTCCAGCAGGTGCGATTCAATATCGTGCAGCGGACCGGACAGGGCGGTGGTCAGATGCGGGATGGCATGGAGGTGTTCTACGCTCATGATGTCATTGGCTGCCTTATAGTTGCATGGGCCAATACTAACCCATGACGGACCATTGCTGCAGTTGCGAGTAATTATTAGTACATATGTTTACAGAGTGAATTATCAAGCTCTGCTATTACTGTGTTGCCGGCAATTCTGGGCTATGATGAAGGCGAAAATTAGATAGTATTATTAGCTAAAATATTCTATAAAATATAGACTTATGGACTGTTTCTCTAAACTATGTTAAATAATAAAATGGTCTGGTTGACGGCAGCAAGTGTACTGTCAACCGATTTGCGGAGATAAAAGTGTAAGTAAATCAGGTGCTTAAACGTGCTAGCAGAGAAACCTATGGATGATTTGTATCAAGGTCTGAAGGTGATGGTGATTGATGACAGCAAGACCATTCGCCGCACGGCCGAGACCTTGTTGAAAAAAGTCGGCTGTGACGTGATTACCGCGTCTGACGGTTTCGAGGCGCTGTCAAAAATCGCCGACACCCAACCTGATATTATTTTTGTGGACATTATGATGCCACGACTGGATGGCTATCAAACTACTGCATTGATCAAAAACAACAAGGTATTCAAATCCACCCCAGTGGTAATGTTGTCCAGTAAGGATGGCCTGTTTGATCGGGCACGTGGCCGTATTGTGGGTTCAGAGCAATACCTGACCAAGCCCTTCACTAAAGAAGAATTGCTAGGTGCGATCAAGGACCTGGTTAATGAATAAAATGCCAAACCCACCCACAAACAAGTCGGGTAGAACTTTTTTTTGCAGGAGGACCCAATGGCACGCGTATTAATCGTTGATGATTCCCCAACCGAAATTCATGTCCTGAGCGGCATGTTGGAAAAGAACGGTCACCAGGTGGATTCCGTGGATAACGCCGAAGCAGGGATCGCGCGTTCCAAGGAAACCAAACCCGAGCTCATCCTGATGGATGTGGTAATGCCCGGGATGAACGGCTTCCAGGCTACACGTAGTATTAGCAAGGATCCCGAAACCCAGCACATCCCTATTATTATCGTCACCACCAAGGATCAGGAAACGGACCGGGTATGGGGGATGCGGCAGGGTGCGAAAGATTACATCACTAAACCGGTTGAGGAAGCCGAACTGATGAACAAGATTAAAGCGGCGCTTGGAGGCTGATGAACGCTGTGCGGTCGCTTCCACCGTATGAGTTGCTGCGAGAAATTGAAAAGCGCAGTCAAGCGAAAGCTCTCGGATTGCCGCAACAGATTGAGGTGCGTCGTACCTGGTCAGGGATTGGCTTTCGTCTGGGTCAGACCCAGTTGGTTGCCCCGATGGCTGATGTTGGCGAAATCCTGGAATACCCAAATTTGACCCATGTGCCAAGTGCCATGAGCTGGGTAAAGGGGATTGCCAATATCCGCGGCAGTCTTTTGCCGATCATGGATTTAAGCGGATTCATTATGGGTGACCCGATTCGTTTACAGCGGCGCAACCGGGTTTTGGTGATGCGGCGAAGAGGGCTGAACTGCGGCTTGTTGGTGGACGAGGTATTCGGGTTAAGACATTTTTTTGAAGAGGAAAAGGTGGCCACCGCCGAGGGTATTGCCAAAAAATTGAATGCCTTTGTTGAAGGTGCCTACCAGCAAGGGGAACAGAGTTGGGGAATTTTCAGCATGCGCAAGCTGGCTGAAAATCCGGAGTTCCTGGAAGTAACAGCGCGAAAGTAGAACTTACTACGACGTGATGTAGATGTCGTAGCTTATATGTGGACGCGGCGTGAGCGGCGTGAATAGAAAGATAATGATGGCGATGCCAGGAGCAGGAAGATGAAGCTCAAAAAGAAAAATCGGTCAGGTGGTAGTACTGCTGGCCGGATGATGATTTACATGATGATTTTGCTGATTGCAGCGGTAATTGCCATGGGTATTACCTACGGGCGTGTTGCCTTGCAGGAAGCCCAGTCGGTGGAATTCCTGAGTAAAGTGGGTGACCAACGTGTGCTCGCGCAGGAAATTGCCAAGGAAGCATCCCTCTCGGCACGTGGTGATTTGGCGGCTTTTCCCCGCTTACAGAAATCGCGCGATGAGTTCGATAGCATCCTGAAATGGCAAACCAGTCGAATCCCGGCTGATGTGCAAAAGCCGATGGCGGATCTGCAAAAAACCTGGGCCAACCTTCGCAAGGATGTTGACACGATTCTCCAGCGCCGTGAAGTTATCAGCACCATGCGTGAGTATATCCAGGGAATTAATGAGCAAATTCCCACCCTGTTGGCCATGTCTGATGAAGTTGTCGCCACCATGACCGAGCAACAGGCTCCGGCTGATCAGGTTTATATCGCAACACGCCAATTAATGTTGACGCAGCGTATTTCCAGTAACGTTAACCGGGTGCTGGAAGGTGGCGAAGAGGCAGTGACCGCAGCGGACCGGTTCGGACGAGACGCCGCCCTGTTTGGTCGCGTAATTGAAGATATGTTGCGTGGTAACCGCAACATGGGCATCAAGCGGATTGGAAATCCGGCATCGCGGGCTAAATTACAGGAAGTATCAACGTTATTTAAATCCATCCGGACCCAGGTCGGCGGGATCCTTGAGCGTTCTCCCGAAATGTTCCAGGTATCCGGTGCGGCGGAAGGGATCCTGAGCATGGGTGACCAGCTACCCCGTAGCATTAACACCATGTCTGAGGCTTATCAGGCTTCGCTCAGTGCCCGACTCGAGCCGTTACTGGTGTATGTCTTCGCCGGTGTGGCTCTCTTCGCTGTCGTATTGCTGGCTACCCTGTACTTGCGTGATTCACGGCATCGACTCGCCGATACGGAAGAACAGCGTCGTGTAACAGAAGAAATGAACGCGACTAACCAGGAAGCCATTTTGCGTCTGCTGGATGAAATGGGTGACCTGGCAGATGGTGACCTGACGGTAAGCGCCACGGTCACCGAGGATATAACCGGTGCTATCGCTGACTCTATTAACTATGCGATTGACGCGTTGCGTAACCTGGTATCGGCGATTAACGATACCACCCAGCAGGTATCCTCAGCAGCGCAACAGACACAGGCGACCGCCATGCATCTGGCCGAGGCCAGTGACCACCAGGCCCAACAAATTACCGATGCCAGTACTGCTATTAACGAGATGGCGACCTCGATTGAACAAGTCTCCAGTAATGCTGCGGAAGTGGCCGCGGAAGCAACCCGCTCGGTAAATATCGCCAGCCAGGGTAGTGACGCGGTGCAGAAGACGATTCACGGGATGGACACGATCCGCGAACATATCCAGGAAACCTCAAAACGTATTAAACGTCTGGGTGAGTCTTCCCAGGAAATTGGCGACATCGTGGAGCTCATTAACGATATTGCCGAGCAGACGAACATTCTGGCCTTGAACGCGGCCATTCAGGCGGCAATGGCCGGGGAGGCCGGTCGCGGTTTCGCGGTGGTTGCTGACGAAGTTCAGCGCCTGGCGGAACGTTCTTCTGATGCAACCCGCCAGATTGAAGCGTTGGTAAAAGCGATTCAAACGGACACCAACGAAGCGGTGGCATCCATGGAACAGAGTACTGCCGAAGTGGTGGGGGGTGCTCAACTCGCCCACGATGCGGGGCAGGCACTGGAAGCGATTGAATCCGTGTCCACCCACCTGGCGGAACTGATTACAACCATTTCCGGTTCAGCGAAGCAACAGGCCAACGCGGCGACCAATATTTCCGACACCATGAACGTGATTCAGGAAATTACCACGCAGACATCAGCGGGTACCAATGAAACAGCGGCATCGATTGGTAACCTGGCTGAACTGGCAAATGAACTGCGAAACTCGGTAGCCGGTTTCCGCCTGCCCCAGTGATTCTATAACCAGTGATTCTATAACATAGAGGTTAGTGCGCTTGGCAGTTGCACAAAACAATCTGGAGCAAGCCACATTGTGGCAGCGCAAGGACTTGGCCCCGATGGACAAGTACGAGTTTCGGCAATGGGTTGAATTGCTGGAAAAACGTACGGGTATCAGTCTTCCTGAAAAGCGTAAGTCTTTTTTGCTTGCCAGCCTGAATATTCGGATGCGCGAACTGGGCTATGAAAAATATCAGGACTATTTCCGTCATCTCCTGGCGGGGCGAAGTGGTGCGGTGGAATGGGAGATCCTGGTTGATCGGTTAACGGTGCACGAGACGCGCTTTTTCCGTGATGAAGATGCCATGAAGATGCTTAAGGAATGTTATCTGAATCAGTTGACGCCATCTGAAACTGCACTGGGTATTAATATCTGGAGTGTGGGGTGTGCCACGGGAGAGGAACCTTATTCGCTCGCGATGTTTGTTGATCGAACGCTGACAGAACGCAATATTCCACATTATTTGGCAGTTACCGCTTCGGATATCAGCAGCGCTTCACTGGCGACCGGACGTACAGCGATATACCACAGTAACCGTTTGAAGAACCTGCCAGATGTATATCGGCAGTCTTATTTCAAGGCAATCGATGAAGATCATTACGAGGTTGATGCCAGTTTACGCGAGCGGGTGTGCTTTACCCGGCTCAATTTGTTGCATCTGGCTGAGACCACGCTTGGCATGATGGATATCATCTTTTGCCAGAATGTGCTGATTTATTTTAAACGCGAACAGCGACGCAGGATACTTGATCAACTGGTTGAGCATTTGCGTCCAGGCGGGATCCTGGTATTGGGTGCGGGAGAAATTACCGACTGGCAACCAGATGAACTGGAAAATCTGGGCCATCCCGGCATCCTGGCATTTCGTCGGAGTGAGGGTGTTGGGAGTAATGCATGAGCGTGGGTAACGAACTCGATATCAATACCCTGAGTTGGGTGAAGTCAGAGATTGACGAAACCCTGAAGCAGGCACGCACGGCACTGGAGGCCTATGTTGAAGAGCCTGACGACGAATCACGCCTGCAGTTCTGTTTCAATTACCTGCATCAGGTTCGCGGTACCTTACAAATGGTGGAGCTGTATGGTGCCACCATGGCCGCGGAAGAAATGGAAATCCTTTGCCAGGCGCTGCTCGACAAACAGGTCAGCAATCGGGATGACGCTTTTGAAGTATTGATGCGGGGCATTCTGCAACTTCCCGATTACCTTGAACATCTGTTGGCGGGTCACAAGGACATTCCGGTAGTCCTGATGCCCTTGTTGAATGATTTGCGCGCTGCACGCGGTGATGCCCTGTTGTCGGAAAATTCGCTGTTTACTCCCGACCTGACTGTGGCAGCACCTTCGAATGAAATAATCGATTCGGATATTATCGACTTGGCCCGCAAACTGCGGCACAACTATCATCTTGGCCTGCTCGGCTGGTTCCGTGACAAAGACAGCAATGCCAGCCTCAAGCGAATTGGTGATGTTATAGAAAAGCTGCGTCAGGCAGCCAGTGAACAGGAAGTAAATCGTTTGTTATGGGTGGCAGGCGGCCTGGTGGAAAGCTTAAAGCAAGGCGGGCTCGACAGCAGTGTTTCCATCAAGCTTTTACTTGGCCAGCTTGATCGCCAGATTAAAAAGATTATCGATAATGGTATTACCGCACTGAGTGATGAGCCCCCTCAGGATTTGCTCAAGAACCTGCTTTATTACGTTGCAATTTCCCAATCGTCTGACGAACGTACCCGCGAACTCAAGGATGCATTTAACCTCGATGAGGTCATGCCTGATACCCATACCCTGGAGCAGGCCCGCGCGGATCTGGCTGGTCCCAACGCAGCGCTTATGGGTACCGTGTCAGCGGTACTGCAGGAAGATTTGACGCGTGTAAAAGACAGTCTCGATGTCTTTATGCGGAAGGAAGATAGCGAACTAGCCGAGCTCAAACCATTATGCGACACCCTCAATCAAATGGCGGATACGCTCGGCATGATGGGACTCGGATTACAACGTCGCATGGTGCAGGATCAAGTTGAAGTTCTGAATGCCATGGCGAATGGCGAGCGGGAACTGGAAGAAAATGCTCTGATGGATGTGGCCGGTGCCATGTTGTCACTGGAAACGTCACTGCAGGAAGCCAGTATTGCGCGTGCTGCCAACGAAGAAGCCGAGGAAGTCGGCGAAGCTGGTGATGCTCAACAAAAACTGCGTCAAGCTGAACAACAGCAGTTGTTACGCACCGTCATTGAGCAAGCGGGCAATGAATTTGCGCATGTGAAAGATGCTCTTAACGATTTCAGCCGCAACACTGCCGGTGCCGAGGTATTGGAAGCAATACCAAACACGCTGGATCAAATCCGCGGCAGCCTGGATATCTTAAGCCTGGATCGTGCTTCGCAATTGCTGGGCCGCTGTATTCGATATGTACGAACTGAGTTATTGGAAAAGCGGGCTGTGCCCGAAGAGGAAGCGCTCGATGCTTTTGCCGATGCTGTAAGTAGTGTCGAATACTATCTTGAGTCATTGGCTGGCAAATGGGGTAATCCCGAAACGATTCTGGACATCGCCGAAAAGAGTTTAGAAACTCTGGATGAATATATTCAGTCTGACACTGGAACCCCGGCGTCTGGTTTACCGCAGAACAAGGGACAACCGGATATTGATCTCTCATCCGTCGAAATTGAGATGCCAGCCGACGAGGGGGGTGACACCCTTGTGGATTTGGAGGCACCTGATGAGGACACATTACAAAACCTGGTTACGCCTTCGACAGTTGATGAAGTACGTACACCGAACGAATCGGTGTCCGATAACTTGGACACCCTGACGGAAATTAATGCCTCGGGTATAGATGAAATCAGCCTGGAAGGGCTAGAACCTGGAGATGGCGATGATACTCAAATCCTGAATGCGAGTGCGTTGAGTCTGGATGGGCTGGATACTGGCCTTGAACTGGATCAGGGAAGTGATTCCCTGGATTTGAGTGCTGAACTGTCGCCATCATCAAATCAACCGCAAGCTGAGGGGGAACTGACACTCGAGCTTGACGGGTTTGACGAAAATCCAACCATGACCCTGGAGATGGGATCACTGGAGATCGAAGGGCTCGATCTTGAAGACAGCTCTGTATCGACAGTTGCCGATAGCGACCAGACCATATCATCACCGGGATTGTCTGGTGAGTCGTCCTCTTCCATCTCGTCGGTCCTCGAACCACCTGATGAGATCGATGATGAGATTATTGAAATCTTTCTGGAAGAAGCGGATGAGGAACATCAGAATATTACGCGGTTACTCTCACTTTGGCTGGCCGATCAGTCGAATAAGGATGCCCTCAAGGATATGCGCCGTTCTTACCATACCTTGAAAGGGTCAGGACGACTGGTGGGAGCCCGGGATCTCGGGGAGTTTGCCTGGGCATTTGAAAACATGCTTAACCGGGTGATCGATAAAACTATCGAAGCATCGCCCGTGATGTTTGAGATCCTGAACCAGGGCCGGGATACGCTGCCGCATATGTATGAGTTATTCAAGACAGGCGGTCAGGTCGAGCAAACTGTCCTGGCATTGATGAGCGCCGCTGATCATCTGAGCCAGGGTAAAGAGGTTGAATGGAAAGCAGCTGTTGAACCAGTTGCTACACCGGATGAGGAAATTGAGATAACCGATGCGGTTACCCCGGAAACTGAAATAGAAATTCATGAGGCCTTATCGCCAGAGGTTGAGATCGGGGCAATTGAGATAAACCCGGAAGAAGATTCGCAGATGGCAGCGAGTGATGCCCAGAAAGAATCGGTTCCCTTACCTGATATCGATCCTGTCTTGCTTGACATTTATCGTAAGGAAGTGGAAACACATCTGAATACCTTACGTCAGTATTTTGCCGGTTGGCATGCGAATATTGACCGTAGCGCGAGTGATAATCTGCTCCGCGCGTTACATACTTTGACAGGAAGCTCAAGGACCACCGGTGTTGAACAGGTGTCTGATGTTTGTAGTAAGTTTGAAAAATACATCAAGGAGATGCAAAAGAACAAAAAGGCGATCAGTAGTGAAGCTGTCGCGGTGCTAGAACAGACTATTCAGTTTATCGACGATACTACTGCTGTACTGGATCAGGCTGGGGCGGTTATCGCTGATAATAGCAAATTAATGCAAAGTGTGGAGGCACTTGGCAGTACTCATATAACTGAAGCGCCAAGTTCGGATGTGACGCAGGAAGAATCGCCATTCGAGGATGCTGATGTCCTGATGCAAACCGCTGCAATTGAAACTATCGAAGCGACGCCTGTTGAGGAACTGCCAAGCGAGGTATTAGCAGCACGCGACTATGACGAAGAACTTCTGGAAATTTTCATTGAAGAGGGTGAAGAAATTCTGGAGGAGAGTGACCATACCTTAACCGGCTGGATAGAAAATACGGATGACATGGGGGCTTTAGAAGCCCTGCAGCGCCATTTGCACACACTTAAAGGCGGGGCGCGCATGGCGGGTGTAGTGGAAATCGGTGATTTGGGCCACAGTGTTGAGTCCATGCTGACAGCAGTTGTAGATGGCCATTTAGCAGTATCGAAACAAATGTATACCGTCTTGCAACAGGCGCAGGATCGTCTGGCTCATCTTCTCGAACAGCTAAAAGCAAATCAAGGGCTGACGCCGGCAAATGATATTATCGCCCAAGTCGATGAAGTGCTGGGGCGCAATTCACTGGGGAGAGATACGGGGTCGGAGTCATCCCAACAACTGGAAGTGGAGACAGGCGAAACTTCTGAATTGTCTCCGGCTGATTCAGCGCAAGCAGCAGAACTAAAGCTTGACGAGAAGGATCTGGTTATTGAGTTGGAATCGGTCGCTGAACCAGTTAATACATTCGATTTTGAAGAACAGGCCCCCGTTTCAGGATCCACAGCCGATTTGGCGGAGCTAACGCAAACGGCAAGCGACTCCGGTAATGTGGTGGATTTAGAAGTCCAGCGCTCCGTTAGTGTTGAGGCTGAGAAAACTGCAGTTACAACTGACGAGGAACAGGTCCCGGCACAGGATCGGCGTAAGAAAGGCCGTG
>CBDUOW010000035.1:0-12224 GCA_965368945.1 uncultured Gammaproteobacteria bacterium | reverse complement strand
TATCAATCTTTAATGTCGCCCCATGATGTATACCGTAGTCTACATAACCCGGTGTCGCACTGTCCTGATGACATTCGCTGGCATGTTGCGGTGATTCAAAATCACGATCCCGATCGTACCAGGACAACAACATGACCTCGCCTAGCCGACTTGCCGCTTCGTCATTGGCCAATTGCATGGCGGCGCGATAATCCGCCAAGGGTAACTCTGGCTGCAACTCAACCACAGTCAAGTGGCTTAAATCAGCTTCCGCAGATAAAGAACATGCAGTTGCCGTGGCTGGCTTGTTAGTGTTATCCGACACAATCATTGCATCTATTTCGTAATTTATGGCTAACGGATTAATAATTATTCAAAACAACCTGACTGCAAAAAACGGCATACCGCTTTCGCCACCGGTCTCGCAAACAACATACCATGGTGACTGTATGGCAATGCCATATGATCCTTGATTCCGTTGGAACAGGTTGCGTCCAGCCTGATTGTGCCGTCATTCGGTTGTTGCAGTTTCCCCAGCATGACCAGTTTACCCAGACCGAAACCTTCCGTCCCCGCAATCATCCCAAGCTCACGCTCCGATTGCCAGCGTGGTGCATCACCAAGTAAGCCGCGCTCTATCGAGCGGCCTAACAAATACTGTAACCATTGTGAGGAAGCCACTTTCTGTGCGGCCTCACTGCCACCAATGGGTGTACCCAGCATCACCACCCGTCCGGGTTTCTGCTGCGGATACTGATCGAACAAGTGTAACAGCACGATACCACCCAGGCTGTGTGCCACCAGGTGGACAACCTCGGCCTGGATGGTCTGTAAATAGGTATTCAGATTAGTTGCGTTTTCCCGTGGCGTGCGTCTCAGGCTCTTATAACGATAGTTAAAGCAATCAAAGCCGCATTGGCTTAAGCGCCGGCGTAACAGGAACATCTCGGCGCCTGTCATCCAGATTCCATGAATTAAAACAACCGCCTCTCGCATTACCCTACCAACCCTTATCGTCGAGTTCCCCAAACGGCAAAAACCGGATCCGACTCCGCCAGTTCAGCGGCATATTTATCATTCGCCGGTCGCGGCAGCCCGCGTATTGATTCTGTTCCCATATCGGTAAACACCTGGCTTTTATCAAACAGGTCCAGAACCAATCCCATGCGCTCAAAAGCATGCAACTCCTGCCATAGGCTGATGGCCTTGGTGGGAAACCAGCGATCGGAAAATGTCACCACAAATACACCGCCCGGTTTCAACACACGTGCCACTTCGGCAAAGATCTCCAATGGGCTGGTCAGGTACTCCACGGACACGCTGCAGATAGCAGCATCAAACTGCGTGTCCTCAAATGGCAATTCAGGTTGGTCATTCAAATCATGGATGACCTGCGTAGTGAGCCTGGGATTTTGTTGCATTTCCTCTTGATTGAGCCCCAGGCCGGTAACCGCAAGTCCGGTTACACCTTCCGGCAAATGGGACTGCCAACTACTCATCAGGTCCAGCACCTGCATGCCCGGCTGCAGAAACCGTTGATAGATGTTGGCAAGCTGTTCGGACGCAGTACTGTCAATGTGTGGTAGCAGGCGTGTCATGGTGTAGAACGCTGAATCGGAACGCGTATCCAGGCGCGCGAAAGGCTCACCACCATAGAAGTCAGTATCTGTATCGGGTAAACGGGCCTGCATCCCTGGTCCATCCCGGGTGCACATTTGCGGGATATCGATACTGGCCCCGCCATGCTCCTGTTTTGATTCCAGCTCCTGCAGCAAGCGCGCCTCCAGCTTGAGAGAATAACGGGCCAGGGGATGATTAAGATCAACAATCAATTCGCCACCACCCACTTGCAGACAACGTAATGGACGACGATCACCTTCATAATAACCACTAATCCCGCTCACCAGATTACGCGGATAAAACCGCCCCTGCTGCGGTGTTATTACCAGCCCCGGCGATATCCTGCTCTTAAACTGTGAAAATTTAATTCGATGTATTTGATGCTCATCATACGGATCAACCAGCTCACCGGCCTCCGCTTGATAGCTGACAAGCTGACCAACTTCAGCCACATTAAGTTGCTCGCCAAGATCACCAGGGAAATAATCCCGCCAGCAATTTATTCGATCAAAAAAACGGCGATCACAATGGCTGGCCTGGGGGCCATGCCACAACAAACTCACTTCCACCTGGCCGATGCGTGAGCTCATTGCTGGTGCAAGCGCTTTTTCAATATCTTGTTAATGGCGCGTGCAGCGGCGACAAACCCAAAGGTGGCTGTGACACAACTGGAGGTACCGTAACCAAAGCGACAGTCCAGCGATACGCCATGAATCCCGGGTTTCTCATGACTGACGCTACCATCAGCTTTTGGATAGACCTGCTGCTGACTGGAAAACACACACTCCACCCCAAAGGTGCGCCTGGCATTGCGCGTAAAACCATATTCCTCCCGTAGCTGACGTCGTACCTTTGATGCCAGGGGGTCATTATAGGTGCGACTCAAGTCATCGATCTTGATCATGGTCGGATCGCTCAAGCCTCCTGCCCCGCCAGTAGCAATAATTGGAATCTTGTTGCGCCTACAGTGATTAATCATCGCCGCCTTGAATTTAATACTATCGATCGCATCGATAACACAGTCATAGCCACGTTCCAGTAAGGATTGCATATTTTCCATGTTAATAAAATCATCAATCGCATGGACTCGACATTCCGGATTAATTTCATGTGCTCGCTTCGACATGACAACGATTTTCTTCTCACCAAATGTTTCTGTCAGCGCATGGATCTGGCGGTTAACATTACTGCGGGCAATTTCGTCATAATCTATCAGGGTTATTTGCCCAATCCCTGAGCGTGCCAGCGCCTCCACAACCCATGAGCCTACGCCACCTACACCAACAACCCCGACATGCAGTTGTTTCAACAGCGCATAGGCTTCATTACCATATAAACGCTGTAATCCCGCGAAACGCTCCTCATATTCACTCATACCGCATTACCTTACTGACCACTCATTCATGTTTCATTCGGTATGCCCAGGACTTCACAGGCATTACGGGTTGTTTGTTGCGCCAGGCTTGATGCATCTTCTTGTCTTACTTCGGCCAGCGCAGCCAGTATTTCGGAAAGATACTCGGGACTATTACGTTCGCCACGATGCTGAGAGACCACCATATCGGGAGCATCCGTTTCCAGGACGATCGCATCAAGTGGCAAGTCATGCGCCAACTGACGAATTTTCTGGGAACGTTCATATGTCAGCGTTCCACCAAAGCCCAGTTTGAAACCCAACTCCAGATATTGTTGCGCCTGCTGCATACTACCGTTAAACGCGTGCGCAATCCCGCCCGGTACGCGAATGCGCCGCAAGGTAGCCAGAACCTGGTCATGCGCCTTGCGTACATGCAGTATTACAGGCAATCGGGCTTCACGTGCGATGTGCAACTGGGCTTCAAAGATCTCCTGTTGCCGCTGATGGTCCAGTTCGGCTAGAAAATAATCCAGACCGATTTCCCCTACCGCTATTGGATTATCTGCAGACAGTTTTTCTTCCAGTGCAGTCAGGTCCGTATCACTGTGGGAATCAATATATACCGGGTGCAGCCCTAATGCCGGATACAAGCCTTTCTCCTGATGGCTTAGCGCCAGTAGTTTTCCCCATCCGGCTGCATGAATTGCCGGGACTACAATCCGGGAAATTCCTGCGGCACGGCACCGCTCTAATATGGCGGAACGATCTGCATCGAAATCGTCAACATCAAGATGGCAATGAGTATCGATTAACTTCATAGTGCAGAGTATAAATCACAAGTAGACCGTCAGCAGACACATGGCATGATATAATTGTTTTTATATTCCACCTGTATTAGCCAGCATCATGTCCCGTTACCGCCCACCACAACCCAAGGCGTCACCCTACATTACCAAGGATGGTTATGCGGTATTGCAGCAGGAAGAAAAAACACTCTGGCAACGTCGCAAACTGGTCACCAAGGCTGTCACTGCTGCCGCTGCGGAAGGCGATCGTTCGGAAAACGCTGAATATATTTATCGTAAGAAAGAACTACGGGAAATCGATCGGCGCATACGCTATCTACAAAAACGACTGCCGGATCTGAAAATAGTCGATACTATTCCGGACAATCCCCGGCAGGTATTCTTCGGCGCCTGGGTTACCCTGCAAGATAAGCAAGATGATGAACACACCTACCGGATTGTCGGCCCCGATGAGTTTGACAGCAAGGAAGAATATATCAGTATGGACTCGCCCATGGCGCGCGCCTTAATAAAGAAAGAAATTGAAGATGAAGTTTTGGTGGAAACACCCAAAGGCGTAATACATTACTGGATCATGGATGTTCGGTATGACAAATAGCACATGATTTAACCCTGTATTTCTTATGTTTTAAATAATGCCAAGGCTGGCAGTAATCAGATATGCCACACTGGCAAGCACCAGTCCGCCGCCCCAGACAGTTAACCACATTTGGCGACCCCGCCATCCAGGCACAAACAGGCTCACCCCAATTAATAGCCCCAGCACCACCGCAAATATAAGTACTCCCCCGCTTATCGGCGGACCAGATTGATGCAGTTCTTCTCCAGTACGATAGCGCATAGATTATTACCAGGATGGTTCAGCGTACTTGAAAACTATGACTCGAGCGAAAGACTATTATTCATCCATCACAACCGTACAGACCACCCGTCGTTCCTTGCGTGGCCCATCAAACTCACAGAAGAAAATATTTTGCCAGGTTGACAGTCCCAACTCTCCATCAACAAGCGGTATGGTTTCCGAAGGGCCGACCAGGCCTGATTTCAAATGCGCGTCACCATTGCCATCCTGCGCATCATGTAACCAGACACCTTGCGGTATCATTTGACGCAACAGGTTCACCACATCCGTTTGCACACTTTCATCCCAGTTTTCCTGAATCATTATTGCACCGGTAGCTCCCTGGGCATAGACACTCACCAGGCCATTTTGTATCTCACTGCGCTCAACTACATCTTTTACCAGCGTCGTGATATCTATTAATACTTCCCGTTGCAGTGTTTGAAAGGTGATTATTTCTTGCATTAACAAATCTCCTTAACCCACGCTATTCCAGCCAAGCCCTTGGATACACGACTTATTCGCTTGCCACCGCAGCCACCAGCGCCAGGTCACCGAACTTGACCGAATCAATATCAAATTTCTTCACGGCTGCAGCCATGCGGGTTAATGCAGCCGCCATGCTCATCGGCGGTGTGGTATCACCTTTTTTGGCACGATGGAAACGTACCGGATTAATTCGCGCCACGACATAGCTGCGTAGATAGGGTGACTTAAAACCGCGCAGCTGTAGTCCTTCTATGATCTTTTTTACCCTGGACTCGATCTCCAGCAACCTGGCGGCATAATTCTCACGTTCCCGCAGGCTGACGCGTAATGTTCGATCACTAAAGCGATCGACTTTCTTAAGAAAAGGACTGTATGCCCCACCTGCAAAGCGCTTGTTCTCAAGATATATAATGCCCAGCGTCAAGAGTTCTGGCGCTTCGAACTCGTTCACATATTGCGATTCCTTCACCCGGGGCCTGGTCTCAGCCAGGGAACGTGCCATGCGAATCACCTCCAGACTACGATCCTTGAGGTTGTGCGCCTTTTCAGTGTTTAAGGCCAGGATCCGGAATGCCAGATCCTCATCCGGTGAAACCAGAGCGGTGATCTGATGCAGCCCCAGCACCTTTGCCGCTGCCAGCCGATGTCGCCCATTTGGCGTCCACAAGCGACCGTCTTCACCCCGTACCACGATCAACGGATCCAGAAACGAGCCACTTTCTTCAATTTTCTGCGCCAGGCGTTTGGTATGGGTGGGTGATAGATCCCGCTGGAATGGAGTAGGTTGCACCGCTTTGAGTGGCAATGCCGCAAGCAACATAGGCCTGCCTGATAGCGGCTCGCGATATCCACCAATCGCCGCACCTCCTACCGCCTTGACCTCATCAACCAGGTTCGCCAATTCCGGCACATCAACGTTTAACACCATTTCAGCCGCTTTCAGACCACGTTTATCCTTGCGGGGTCGTAACTTGCCAGCCTTTTTCTTACGCGTGGTTTTCTTTGCCTTCTTCTTAGCGGCAACTTTCTTTTTTGTTTTTTTCTTGGTCTTCTTTTTTGCTGCCATAATGAATCGTACCCAAAGTTATCGTTACACTATTTATATACTGCCTGCATCACTAATGCCAACGAATAACATCGTAACACCGCGGAAACTGCTAACTGAGAAAGATAATAAAAAAACGCACCCTGTTGGGTGCGCTTCCATAACATGCAAGCATGTTTTACTTATTCCAGGAAAATATCCTTGTAGCCAACATAAACCGTACCCAGAAAAACCGGCGCCAGTACCAACCAGCCCAGGGCCAGGGGAATGGTCGCGAGCACCATCAGAATAAATCCCACAATACCGTAGATCAGAAACGGCAGTATATTTTTCAAACACCCCATGAAGCTTAACTTCAGTGCCTCAATGATGCCGATTTCGTCGTTTAACACAATCAATGTTGGCGCAAACCAGAACAACATGATGAGGGGGATCATAAACAACATTCCCACCAGAACTGCCAGTGACATATTCATTGCCTGCGCATCAGTCATCTGCCCGGTTTCCATCGCCTCAAAATCAAGGCTACCCATCGCGATCATCACACCAAATATGATACCCACAAACAGAATGCTGAGAACCATGTTGATGGCACCCAGGCCGATCAAGGGGCCGGTCCGATGCTGGAATCCAGCAAACACATGGGATACTTTCAGCTCATTCCCCTCATCAATATCCCGACAACCAAGAATCAAGCCGGCAACAAAAACCGGATAAAGCAGACTCGCTAGAATTGAAACAAAAGGCACTGCACTCATTATCGACATAATGATAAAAAACAGCACGATGTTCAGGATCCATACCCAGGGGCTTTGTTTGAAAAGTTCAAATCCTTCCCCATACCAGCTTAAGCCACGTCCGGCAGCGACACCCTTTGCCCCACTCAACTGCCCCGCTGTGGCGGCCATTTCAATATTGGCGGCAGGCGGCTGATAAGGATTTTGCTCACTCATAATTGACTCCCTGTTTTTAGTTAGAGGTAAATCATCCAATCCACCAACTATAGCGGCAAATTGCTGCTAAATTTAATACCTTAGATCCTCTTGCATCCTTAGCGAACTTCGCTATGATCGCGCCCCATTGCGGTGCACCAGCTCGGCAAATGACCGGAGCATCTCAGGTTTCCGGAATCAGGATCACAGCATGGAATCAGTTTTTCTTGTAATCTCAATGTGATAGCAGTGATCTACGATTGCCTCATACATGGCACGTTTTTTGTTACCAAATACGGATAAATAGGCATTAAATGACAACCCAGCAGGAACACAACCAGATGAAAAGCACCCCGGCTTCGCCACGCCGTCCCGTCCTCCTCGTCATCATGGATGGGGTGGGTATCAATCCCAGTAAGCAATACAACGGCTTTGCAGAGGCCAGGACGCCCCGGCTTGACGCTTATTTTGCCAATCACCAGCATACTACCCTCAGTGCTTCAGGCCATGCGGTGGGTCTGCCAGACGGACAGATGGGCAACTCCGAAGTCGGCCACCTGACCCTGGGTAGTGGCCGCATAATTCGTCAGGATCTGGTACGAATTGACGACGCTATCGAAAATGGCGACTTCTATCGCAACCGGGCACTGCTCGACAGCCTGCAACTGGCTGCCAGCCAGAACAAACCTGTTCATTTGCTCGGACTGGTGTCCGACGGGGGTGTCCACAGTCATATGCGGCATCTCAAGGCCCTGATTCGCCTCTGCAAACAGCAAGGGGTCCCCCCGCTGTTGCATATGATTACTGATGGAAGAGATACGCCACCCCAGTCTGCCCTAAACTATTTGGCCGAGATCGAAGCCGAGTTACACAAAGCCGATGGGGCCATTGCCAGCATCATGGGTCGTTATTACGCCATGGATCGTGACAACCGCTGGGATCGCACCGAACTGGCGTGGCGTGCCCTGGTCATGGGCAAGGGACAGCGAGCCTTTGCGGCTGAAACCGCGATCAAAAGTGCCTATGCCGCCGGTGACCATGACGAATTTATTCGCCCTATTCTTTTGCCGGATTTCCGGAACATTGAGGCTGGTGATTCGGTCATCATGTTCAATTTCCGCAAAGATCGCCCTCGCCAGATTGTCAGTGCCCTGGGTTGTAAGGACTTCAGCGGTTTTGATCGGGGTAATGCCGGCCTGGCGGCGGTGACCTGCATGATGTCTTATGACAAAACCTTTAATCTGCCGTACGCCTTCAGCCCGGAACATCCCGAGATCACCCTCGGCCAGGTCATCAGTGATGCCGGCCTGAACCAGTTCCATTGTGCCGAGACCGAAAAATACGCCCATGTGACCTATTTCTTTAACGGCGGTCGAGCAGAGCCTTTTCCCGGGGAAAACCAGTTACTGATTCCTTCACCCCATGTCGCAACCTATGATCTAAAACCTGAGATGAGTGCCAACGAAGTCGCCAACGGTGTCATCGGTGCAATTGAAAGCAAGAAATATGCTTTCATCGTGGTCAATTTTGCCAATGGCGATATGGTTGGCCACACCGCGATTCAGGATGCGGTGATTCATGCGGTGGAAACACTGGATCAGGAAGTTGGCCGCGTGCTGGATGCCGCAGTTGCTGGTGACTATTCCGTGATCGTTACCGCAGATCATGGCAATTGTGAGGAAATGGTCGATCCAATCACCCACGCCCCCCATACCCAGCACACGATCTATCCGGTCCCATGCCTGGTTATTGATGAGCAGCACTGGCAATTATCCTGTGAGGGTGGACTGGCGAATATTGCCCCAACCGTGCTGGATTTAATGGGACTCAATATTCCCCCAGGCATGCAAGCAACATCGCTGTTGCTGAAAGCCGTTCAGGTGGTCGATAAAAAAGAAAGCTTTCAGGGCGCCGCCTGAAAGCTTTTCATCCGGTCAATTTAATTTATCGTTGTTAAGCGATCTTACTATGTAGCTCTGAGTCCTGCATTCTCATAGAAGAACGTCGTCGCCGGGCATAGTCTTCTAATTGACGCCGCGCCGAATCAAAAGCATCCCGCACAGCCACATGCACATTTTCATGAGCATGATGTTGATCCGAATGATGAGAGGCGATGATTTGCCCTCCTGGCAGGGTAATATCAATGATTACCCGATAAAGCCCTGCTTGATGCTTATGCGGTGCATCGACTGTTATTTGACATCTTGAAACGTGTTCTGCAAATCGTTGCAACTTATGACATCTTTCCCTGATTCTCGCTTCAATTATTGCCGACGGCTCCATATGTCGAAATTTGATTTGTAACGGCACTTGCATAATCGACCTCCATGATGAATCGTGCAATATGACCCGGTTTCTGAGGTGTGCTCTGTCACGCGTGGGTTTACAAAGTGTAGTCGGTCGTAATCGACTTTTCATTGCAAGTGAATACTTACAACTCTCTCTCGCGATATAACATATAATGCATGATCATACTTTTTCGTGATCGACAACAGCATCACGGTAACTGTCATTGATCACACAAGTATTTGTTATAGATATGATTTCCATGAGCTGGCGCAACCAAAAATTACCCAAAAACATCTATATTGTTAAATATATAGCCGCGCTGCTAACAAGTGGCCAAAAACACGATCAATATCACAAAATGAGGTAATAGCCATGACGACTGTACAGGCTCCAATCGCGGTGGGCGCTCCCGATCCAGAGCATAAAACCTCGCCGATCCTGGATGAATTTGATGAAGACTTTCCAACCCTGGCCCAAGAGGTTGAGGAGCTACCGGTTTGTTATTTCAATAGCGTCGCCTATAACAACGGTACGTTTGTCTGCAGTGGTAGTGGTGAATTACTACGTTGCGAAAAGGGTATCTGGGTGCAAGAAGGATCCTGTGATCCCGATAATCCCTGATCCCGGACTATGCATAATTTCTCACGTTGATGGATTTAAAAAACAGCGGCTATATCTGTTGTAGCCTTAGTGCTGCTAACACGACGTGTCATGCAGACCATCCAGGAGCTAATTAATCGCATTCACTGGGATTCTGAATTCTCCAGAGGGGTATTTGAAATCGGTTATTTTGATCGGCTGCAACAACGCGTGATTCGCTTGCCTTTTGATCGGATCTATTTTAACCCGGACAACCATTTCTTTTTTCAGTTTGTTGATAGCGACGACGTGGATCACAGTGTACCGCTGCATCGTATACGCGATGTCTACAAAGACAGCGTTCTTATCTGGCATCGCGACACGCCTCCTGAATAACGATTTACCTGATATGCAACGACCAAATCACCGCAGAACACGGCAGATGAACATCACCCCATCTGCTAGTCTTATTAAATAAATGTCTCCCATTTTCATTTTTCCTGTGACAGACCATGGCCCAGCCTGACCCCGAAAAACCGAACAACCAAGTCATGAAATGGCTGCCCTACTGGTTGATTTTCATGCTGTTTGTGCTGGCCATTTATACCTTTCAGCGCTTTCCCGCCGAAGAGATGCATTACCAAATTCCCTATAGCCAGTTCAAATCACTGGTGTCTAACCGGAAAGTCGCCAAGGTCGAATTTCAGGGCAGGCAGATCAAGGGCCATTTACGCACCCCTGAAGCGATCGGCCCGCAGGGCGAACAGGGTCAGGACTTCAGCACGGAAATGCCCGCCTTTGGGGATGATTCCCTACTGCCTTTGCTGGATGAAGCCAATGTGACGGTAACCGTTGAGGCGGAAACCGCGGCCAATATCCGGGCCACCCTGTTCATCACCATGATGCCATGGGTCATCCTTTTCCTGTTGTTCTACTGGGCCTATAAACGCACAACCGGCGCGATTGGCGGTCGTCTTGGCGGCCCCGGGGAACTGAAGAAATTTCTGGAGTCTCCCGGACGCAAGGCTGAAGTCCCGGAGGTGTCATTTAATGATGTTGCCGGGCAGGAAAATGCCAAACGGGAGGTGATGGAGCTTATCGAGTTTCTGAAAAATCCCGAGCACTTCCGCAAACTCGGCGCCGAGGTGCCCCGCGGCATCCTGTTAATGGGTGCCCCTGGTACCGGCAAAACATTAATGGCGCGGGCTCTGGCGGGGGAAGCCGGGGTGCCGTTTTACTCTATATCCGGCTCCGAGTTCATCGAGGTCTTTGTTGGCGTCGGTGCTTCCCGGGTGCGCCACCTTTTTGAGGCCGCCAAAAAAAATGCGCCGAGCATTATCTTTATTGATGAGCTGGACAGTGTGGGACGGACTCGCGGCACCGGGCTGGGCGGCGGACATGATGAACGGGAGCAGACCCTGAATCAGATCCTGGCCGAAATGGATGGCTTCGCCGGTCATGAGGCCGTCATTGTGATCGCCGCCACCAACCGCCCAGATGTCCTCGATCCGGCCCTGCTACGGCCCGGACGCTTTGACCGTCACGTGATTCTGGATTTACCCGACCTCAAGGACCGTGAAGCAATTCTGGCCGTCCACACCCGTAAAATTCCGCTGAAGGACGATGCCGATCTTAAGCAGATTGCTGCCGGGACACCCGGTTTCTCCGGGGCCGATTTGAAAAATCTTGTCAATGAAGCCGCCATGTTCGCCGCCCGAGCCAACAAGGATAGGGTCAGCATGACCGAACTGGATGAGGCCCGCGACAAGCTCCTGATGGGAACGGTTCGCACCCTGGCGATACAACCGGAAGAAAAGCACCGCCTGGCCGTGCATGAAGCCGGCCATACTTTGGTTGCCTATTTCCTGCCCCATGCAGATCCACTATATAAGGTAACCATCATCCCCCGTGGGCGGGCGTTGGGTGGGACTCAACAATTACCGGAACAAGAACGTCATACCTTACCGGAAGATTATTTATATGATCGTCTGGCCGTGATTCTAGGTGGCCGTTGCGCGGAAAAATTGTTACTTGGCACAGTCAGTTCGGGTGCGGATGACGATATTCACCAGGCCACCTCTCTCGCCCGTGCCATGGTTGCGCGCTGGGGTATGTCAGAGGAAATCGGTCCGGTTGATCTGCGCCAGTCGGAGGAACACCCTTTCCTTGGCCGCGAAATTGCGCAACCTCGGCACTACAGTGAACATTCAGCCCGTGTCGTCGACCAAGCTGTGCAGAAATTAATCCGGCAAGCCGAAGATTCCGCCAACAACACGCTCAAGCAACA
>CBDUOW010000034.1:0-12379 GCA_965368945.1 uncultured Gammaproteobacteria bacterium | reverse complement strand
ATCTGGGTCGTGGAAATATCAGCATGCCCGAGCAATTCCTGCACAGCGCGTAGATCCTGACTGGATTCGAGTACATGACTGGCAAACGAATGCCGTAACAGGTGCGGATAAACCCGCACATCAATACCTTGTTTCAACGCCCAGTCCTTGATGCGTTTTTGTACTGTGCGTGCAGAAAGCCGGCGGCCTTGCTGGCTGACAAAGATGGCGCTTTCATCATTGGCAACAAGATCATTACGCACCTTCAGCCATTGCGCCAGGGCGGTCAGTGCGTGCCGGCCAATGGGTATCCGCCGGGTCTTGTTGCCCTTGCCGGTAACCTGCACCAGACCTTCCTGCTGATCGACATCCGCCAGGTCGAGGTTGAGTAATTCAGACAGGCGCAAGCCGGATGAATAAAATAATTCGAGAATGGCCCGATCACGCACAGTCAGCGGCTCGTCTCCCTTTATCTCGACCAGGCGCTTTACCTTGTCGACGTCCAGCGTATCGGGCAATTTCCGCCTGGACTTGGGGGCCTGGACTTCGGCGGCGGGATTATATTTGATCAGCCCTTCGGTAATCAGAAACCGAAAGAAGGTACGAAACGCGGACAATTCACGCTGCAGACTCTTGCCACTCAATCCCTGACGATGTCGCTGACTGACATACTGGCGCACATGCTGCTCGTCGATTGCTGGCCAGTCATCAATGCTTTGCTGATCACAGAAGCGACAAAGATTATCCAGATCACGCTGATAGTTTTTCAGGGTATGGGGAGAAAGCCGTCGCTCGGTCCGCAGCTTGGTCTGGAAACGTTGTAGACATTCCAGCGCGGCGGGACGCATGCTTTACGCTTCCAGATATGGCTTTAATACCCGGGTGAGGACTTTACCCAGCTGGGACAGGAACACGGTTCCCATGTCGGCTCGAAAACGATTTCGATCCGGGCTGCCAATCGCTAACATGCCATAACACTTACGACTTTTGGCACTCGCAACCAACGGTATCAAGGCTGCCGAGACAATGTTGTCGGACTGATCACCGAACAGCGCATCAAGTTGGCCAGGTTTGAGTGCGCCACACACAGGTTTACGCCCCTCGATAACCTTTTCAAACGCACCCATTACCGGTTCGCTCCAGTCTACAAGTTCCGGTATACGGCTCATGGTTGGATGTCCGGTGTCAAACAGCCGTATCACCACAGCTTCAGCATCGAAATCATTCACCAGCCGTGTCTGCACAATTTGTAACACTTCATCCAGGGATGAAGCATCCAGCAATGCAAGTATTAAGGCATTAACATGATTGTTAAGTTTTTCGTTTTGTTGTGCCGTCTTAATCAGTTGATGCAACTTTTTCTTATGGTCATCCCGCTGTTCACGCAGCACCGAAACCTGTCGCTCTACCAGCGATACGGCACTCCCTGTCTCATGGGGAAGTAGCATATCTGCCAACAGGTCCTGGTGGCGCTCAAAGAAATCAGGATGATCACGTAGGAAACGCACAATATCCCGTTCTTCGTCTTTAGATTCGATTTTCTTATCCTGTTGGATACTCATAACCTTATTCTGCCTTCAAACACACTGACGGCCGGACCCGTCATCAATACGGATTCACCTTCACCCGACCATTGGATTTTCAGAATCCCGCCCGGCAGGCTCACCGTCACCTTATCATCTAACCACCCACGTTGGCGACCCACCACAACCGCGGCACAGGCCCCGCTACCGCAGGCAAGGGTTTCACCGACTCCCCGTTCGTAGACCCGCAAGCGAATATGCTGGCGATCCACCACCTGCATAAAACCAACGTTCACCCGTCGCGGAAAACGAGCATGGGACTCGATTCGAGGGCCCAGGCTTGCTATCGGAGCCTTGTCCACCTGTTCGACCCGCATCACCGCATGGGGATTACCCATTGAGATAACGCTGACTTCCACTTGCGTCGCTTCAACTTCCAGAGCATAGACCTCCGCCTGTGCGTCAGCGGCAAAGGGAATGTCCGCCGGTTCAAATATCGGCATCCCCATATCCACCGTGATCTGCCCGTCGGCTTCAATATGCAGCGTGATGACTCCGGCTGCGGTAGCAACAGGAATGTGATCCTTGCGTGTCAGACCCTGGTCACGAACATAGCGTGCAAAGCAACGCGCACCATTGCCACATTGCTCCACTTCACCGCCATCGGCATTAAATATCCGATAAGTAAAATCCACCTCCGGCTGACGCGGTCGCTCTACCAGCAAAACCTGATCACAACCCACACCTAAACGCCGATCCGCAAGGAAGCGGATTTGCTCCATGGTCAACTCGATCGGCTGCGATGTGGCATCTATCACCACGAAGTCATTGCCGAGGCCATGCATTTTGGTAAATGTGAGTTCCATTACATAAATTCAGATATTTAATTTAGATCAACCAATCCTGTTCAACGCCTCTGCCTCTGATCCCTATTCCCTGGATCTGGCGATCAGTTGAATATAGTCACGATACACACAACGATCCATGACCACCAGCATACCTGCGGCCTGGGCGCGCAGTGCTTCGGCTTCATTCACCACACCATCCTGTAACCAGACAGCCTTAATTCCCCTGGCAATACAACTATCGATAACCGGGGAAATCTTGTCGGGGGCTCGAAACACGTCCACCAGATCAATGGGATCAGGTACATCTTCCAGTGAGACATAGGCCTTCTCGCCCAGGACCTCATCCACTGCAGGTCGCACCGGGATTATGTGGTAACCATAACCTTGCATAGCTTTTGCCACCTGATGACTGGGACGCTTGGTCTTCGGTGACAATCCAACCACCGCAATATGTTTAACCTGCTGCAGCAGATCTTTGATTTGCTCCAGTGACGGATTGTTAAATGCCGTGTTCATCATCGGTCACCTCTTAAATTAATTATGCCCTCACGCGCCTGCATGGGAGTCAATGCCGCTCCGGCATTCTGCCGGCTACGATCAAATGTCGATCAGAGACCACACTCACTGATAAAGGCATTGCCAACACGCTCAATTGTTGTTGCACTTCTTGCGGGGTGTAGGCAGCCAGCAGTGAACGATAAAAATCATGCTGCAATACCTCCGGCTCCCCGGCAGCGTATTCATCCATCAGGGCCTGAGCCTGCAGCGTTGATGCCGGTCGCATCAGATCCATAATAAACACCGGTGCAGCCGGCGCGGCGTACTCTTGCACCGTCTGCCACAAGGTCATGGGATCGGCGAGATGATGTAACAGGCTGTTACAGATCACTGTGCCATATTGTTGCAATGGCAAACTAACCCCCGGCAAATACCCCTGCACCAGGCGAATGCGGTCTTGCAGCCTGGCTCGCCCAATGGCTTTATCCCCAAAGGCCAACATCGCCGCCGCACCATCGACACCATGCACCTCACACTCCGGATAGGCTTTGGCAAACCGCAATGAAATATCGGCCGGGCCACAGCCAAGATCCAGCACACTGCCGCTGATGTTCAGTCCCGGAAAGGTTTGCTGAAACAGCTCGATAAAATAGCTATGGGGGGCTTCGAAATCAGCTTCAGCATAGGCGCGTGCCTGTGCCTCATCATCCATTAATTCCGGTTCGGGTATGCGTTGCATGGCAGTTATGCCTGACAATGCTATTTGCTCGTTTCGTCCCGCTTCATCCACGGCAATACATGCTCGTGGGCGAAAAGTTCTGCCACCGTTTCCCGTTCCCGAATTACATGGATCTGTTTATCGTCCACCATGATCTCGGCCGCACGTGGCCGGCTGTTGTAGTTGGAACTCATGCTGAAACCATAGGCCCCCGCAGAGCGAACGGCAAGCAAATCCGCCGGTTGCAGGATCAGCTCCCGATCCTTTCCAAGGAAATCACCGGTTTCACACACCGGCCCGACCACATCGTACAGACGCGTCTCACCTGTGCGTGGGACTACCGGGGTGATCTCCTGCCAGGCGTTATACAAAGCCGGTCGCATCAGATCGTTCATTGCCGCATCAACCACGGCAAAATCCTTGTGCTCGGTATGCTTCAGGTATTCCACCCGGGTGACCAGAATGCCCGCATTGCCGGCAATCGCCCTACCGGGCTCAATCAGGATAGTGAGTTCCGTATCCCCCAACCGTGCTCGCACAGCGCTGGCATAATCATCAGGCGAAGGCGGGGTCTCGTCCCGATAGCGAATACCCAGGCCACCCCCCAGATCGAGGTGGGCTAATTGTATTCCCTGCGCAACAAGCTGTTCTACCAGTTCCAGCACCCGATCCAGCGCATCCAGAAACGGTGCTGTTTCGGTCAGCTGCGAGCCGATATGGCAATCCACACCCCGAAGACTGAGATGAGGCAGACTTGCCGCCCGGGCATAGACCTCGGGGGCACGATTAATGTCAATCCCGAACTTGTTTTCCTTCAGGCCCGTGGAAATATAAGGATGGGTCCTGGCGTCCACGTCAGGATTAACCCGGATTGACACCGGCGCCGTAACACCGGCTTCCCCGGCAACCTGGTTAAGCAGATCCAGTTCGGCTTCCGACTCAACATTAAAGCAATGAATGCCTACTTCCAGGGCGCGGCGCATTTCATCGGCACGCTTGCCCACGCCGGAGAACACCACCCGCTGCGGATCGCCACCCGCCGCCAGCACTCGCTCCAGTTCACCCACGGAGACGATATCGAATCCGGAACCCAGACGGGCCAGCACATTCAGCACCGCCAGGTTGGAGTTCGCCTTCACCGCATAGCACACCAGATGATCGATCCCTGCCAGGGCGGCATCAAAAGCCCGCCAGTGCCGCTCCAGGGTTGCGCGAGAATAGATAAAGCACGGCGTGCCGTGCGCCGCAGCGATGTCCGGCACGGCGATATTTTCGGCATACATTACGCCGTCTTGATAATTAAAATAATCCATGCTGAAAATCCGGACCTATGATTGTTGCTGGGCATTCTTGAGCTGCTGATCCGGCAGGTAAAGCGGACCTTTCTTACCGCAACCCGTCAACATACTGCTCACTCCCAAAATGATGACCAGGGCTATAAAGGCAAGCTGTGGTATACAGAGTCTCATTAGTCTCTCACTCTTCCGATTCAGTTCAGATTATACGCACCTGTTGCCCACTTGTGGATTACACTTCAGTAAAGGCTCGAATTAAACTTGAAAAGGCATGACATGAAGGATGGATAACTATGGCGCTTGATCTCGCTTTTATCATTCTGGGCTTGCTGGGCGTAACGCTTTTCGTCCTGGGCATTCGCCGCATCTGGCGCTGGAAAATGCTATCCGGCGGCATCCAGGGGATCAGCGGCGCCCTGCTAATCAGCCTCGCTCTACTTATCGCATCACTCGCGGCCAACCTCAATACCTATCAGCGACTCGGCCATGAAAACCCGGTGGCCACCTTACGCTTTGAACAACTGGGGTCACAGCATTTTCGTGCCATCCTGGCACGCCCGGAGCAGGCAGCGGAAATCTACGAGCTCTATGGGGATGAATGGCAGCTGGACGCCCGGGCGCTGAAATGGCACGGGTTTGCGACCTTGCTTGGCCTCGATAGCGGTTTTCACCTCGAACGCATCAGTGGTCGTTACCAGGATCCCGGGCAGGAGAGTACTTCGCCACGAAGTGTACACCTGCTCTATGAAGGCCAGGGCATTGACCTCTGGTCCATTGCCCGTCTTTATCCGGACTGGATACCCTGGGTGGATGCCGTCTATGGCAGTGCCACCTATATGCCCATGGCCCATGGTGCGCGTTACCAGATCAGCATGAGCCAGAGCGGCCTGATTGCCCGCCCGACAAATTTGAAGGCGGAGCAGGTCGTTTCGGAGTGGAAATAACAACCCTGTTTTATAACAACAGAATCACGATTGCTTATCTATAAAGTCATTCTTTAACTCAAAACTGATTGCGTGCGTATACGAACCAATATATTTATCTGGGTGTTTGTTGCTATCGTCGTGCCGTTGACTGCACTAACGCTGGCGGCCACCTATTACAGTGAGCACACCTATCAGCGTGAAGTGACCCGCGAGGTCAACACCAGCCTGAATAATATCGCTGCCAACATCAAACGCCAGTTGGCGGCCAATCGAAACCTGACCCTGGGAATTTCACAAGCACCGGCCGTACAAGCCTTTATCCCTGTGCTGCATAATATCAGCCGCAGTGAAATTCCTGCCGATGCCAGCTTCCTGCGGCAGCGGGTGAACAATTATTTTGAAGGCTTCCAGACAATCCTGCCGGGCAGATTCATTTTACGTATTCTCGACGCACAGGGTAATACGGTCATCAAGGTCAATCACAACCGTATTAGCCTACCGATTTATGAAAGCCTGTCGGGCCTGCGTTATGTAGAAGAGGAGATCAACGATCCGGAATTCATCACCCTGTTGTCGCAGCTGCCGGCGGAAGAAGTCAGTTCACTCTACCTCATCCACAATCATCGCCAAACAGATCCAACGCAGACCTTCCTTATCCAGGATGCCGTGGTGCCACTGCACTTTAATAATGAGTTCGTCGGTGCACTGGCTTTTACCACCGCGGGTGAGGAATTCGATCGTCTTCTTGAGCATGCCACCCGTTTGTATTCCGGACAGCTTATAGTTGTGGAACTCAATCCCGATAATCCGGAACAACATGGAAGACGCCTGCATGATGAAGCAAATGATTTACGCTTCAGCCAGGTCTACGCCGGATCCCGGTGGCTACAGACAACTTATGCCGATGAGTTTATTGAGTATGCCAGCGATAATCCGGATGGGATTTTCACAACTCCGGACGGACAACCGATTTACTACACGGAGTTGTTCGCCTATCCCAACCAGTTCACCAGTTGGCTGGTTGCTTCACGGCTCAATGCCGAACAGATCTCTGCACCGTTTACCCGGATTCGAATCGGTATCTGGTTATTTGCCGCTGCGGCCCTGTTTATCTCCGTGTTGTTAACGGACCTGGGTGCGCGCCGAATTGCACAGCCCATCTGCCAGCTCGCCAGTAACATCAAGGCTTTTGCTGACGGGGATCATCAACAGCATGCCACCACCCGCCAACCCACCGATGAAGTTCGCGCCCTGGCCGATGCGTTTAACTATTTGTCAGATACCCTGCAAGCCGCCGAGTCAGAACGGGACCGCGCCCAACACATGGTTCTGCAAAGCAATAAACTGGCCAGCATCGGTCAAATGGCCGCCGGTATCGGCCATGAAATCAACAATCCTCTCAATAACATCCTTTCTTACAGCAAGCTGTTGACGCGCAACCTGGAGGAAAACAGTGACAATGTCGATGCCGCCAGCCGGGAACAATTACTGACTGACCTGCAGTCCTTACGCGAGGAAACCCTGCGTGCCTCGGAAATCGTCAAAGGCATACTTAATTTTGCCCGCCAGGTCCCTCCCCAGTACAGCCGCTTTGAAGTCCAGCCCTGGCTGGAGAAAACACTGATTATCGTGCGCCAGGCCGCAAAGAGTCATCAGGTTAATATTACACTGGAAAACGATTACCACGGCGAACTGGAAGGCGATCGGGGTCAGTTGCAACAGGCACTGGTCAACCTGTTACTCAACGCGATTCAGGCCAGCCCTGCTGACAGTACGGTACACTTGACCGCCCACGCACAGGATGGACGTCTTATAATCAAGGTCTGTGACGAAGGAACGGGCATTAGCGAGAACACCTTGGACAATATTTTCGATCCGTTTTTCACTACCAAACCGGAAGGCGAAGGCAGCGGCCTGGGCCTGTCGATCAGCCTTGGTATCGTGGAACGTCATCAGGGCCAGCTGGACATCAGCAACAATCCGCAGCGGGGTGTAACGGCAAGCCTCACCCTTCCCTTGCAGGCCCAGTTGGATCAACAAGCATGAATGCGCAACCGCTTGTGCTGTTTGTCGATGACGATCCCAAGGCGGGAGAACTGATGCTGCGTTTCAGTGAAAGCGCCTCGTTCAGTTGCAAGGTGTTCCAGGACCCTGCGCTCGCGCTAGCCGAATTCAAACAGCATGGTGCTGATTTGATTGTCAGCGATCTGCGTATGCCGGGGATGAGCGGTACCGATCTGTTACAGGCAATACGCACGATTAACGACAATGTGCCATTCATTATCATCACCGGTTACGCCAATATCGATGACGCCATTGAGGCCCTTCGCCTCGGGGCCAACGACTTTATCAAGAAACCGTTCGACATGGATGAACTGCAGGTGCTTATCGATAAGACCCTCGGACATCGCGCCCTGCTGGAAGAGAATCGCCTGCTTAAACGCCAGCTGAGTGACGAGCGCCAACGCTTTGGCATGGTGGGCCATGCCGCCGCGATTGAGGCCATCTATCACACCATCGAGAAAATCGCCGATATTCGCTGCAATGTCATCATTGAAGGTGAGTCAGGCACAGGCAAGGAACTGGTGGCGCGCGCCATTCATTACCAGAGCCAGTCTGCCGAGCAGCCCTTTGTGGTCATAGATTGCGGAGCCCTGACCGAAAACCTGTTGGAAAGTGAACTGTTCGGCCATGAAAAAGGGGCCTTTACCGGCGCTCACAAAGCCAAGCAAGGGCTGTTGCCGGCGGCTTCAGGTGGCACGGTGTTTCTGGATGAAATTGGTAATATCTCCGATGCCATGCAGATCAAACTGCTGCGTGTGATTCAGGAACAACAAATTACCCCCGTCGGGGGCCTGCAACCCATCAATATTGATGTGCGGTTTATTGTCGCGACCAACCGTAACCTGGAAGAGCTCATCCTCAAAGGTAAGTTTCGCGCTGATCTCTATCACCGGCTTAACGTGGTGAATATCACCATGCCGCCGCTGCGTGAACGGCGTGAGGATATTCCACTACTGGTTCAACACTTCGTGGATCATTACGCCCGGCACTATCACCGTGAAGTCACCGGCTTTGATGCGGAATCCATGCAGTTGTTACTGGAGCACGACTGGCCAGGGAATGTACGTGAATTACAAAACCTGGTGGAGCGCCATGTCGCACTGGCGGATGAGCCGCTGATGCACCTGGAGACGATCACCAGCCTGCGGGGAGAGGAGCACATCGATAGCGATCTACCGACCCTCGCGGAACTGGAAAAACGTTACATTCAAAAGGTGCTGGATCGCTTCAACCAAAGCCGGGAGAAAACCGCCGAGACCCTCGGGGTGAATAAATCCACCCTGTGGCGCAAGCTCCAAAGCTACAAGACTAAAACACCCGGCGAAGAATAAGACATACGCGTGCCCCCCGAGAGTTCATCCATGGGGCATGTTAAACTTTTTGCTAGAGTCGGCCGCCCAAGGCCCCCATCCATAATTATCATAAAGACAGATTAGTGAGCATTCATCGCCATCCCAGTCGCCTGCAACGTCAGCTGGATGAGTTTCGTGTCCGGATTGCGCGACCCGATGCCATTCTGTCACTTTCCCTGCTGGGTATGCTCGCCGGCATTTTTGCCGGCCTGACCATAATTGCCTTTCGACTGCTGGTGGAGTGGGCACAAACAGAGGTTTATCCGGGTGTGCAACCGGAAGATTTTGAAGCTCTCGCGCCTCACTGGCGCCTGCTGGCGCCCCTGATTGGAGGCATTCTGATTGGCATCCTGTTTCGCTTTACCCCGGAATCCAGTCATCGGGTCGGTATCCTGCATATCCTGGAACGACTCGAATATTTCCAGGGCCGTCTGCCCTGGTGGAATGCGCTGGTACAGTTTTTCGGCGGCGCCATCAGCATGGTTGCCGGTCATTCAGTGGGCCGGGAAGGACCCAGCGCTCATCTGGGCGCGGCCAGCAGTAATATCCCCGCCCAGGCCCTGGGTCTGCCCAATAACAGCCTGCGCATCCTCGCGGCCAGTGGTGCTGCGGCCGGTATTGCGGCCTCCTTCAACACGCCGCTGGCTGGCGCGGCCTTTGCGATGGAAGTGCTGTTAATGGAGTACACCGTGGCGGGATTTGCCCCGGTGATCCTGGCGACGGTCAGCGCCACCACCCTGACGCGAGCGGTATTCGGCAGTGATCTTGCCTATAGTGTTCCCGCCCTGACCCTTGGCAGCCTTGGCGAGTTGCCCTATATCCTGCTGGCCGGTGTACTGATCGGGCTGCTGGCAACCGGCTTTAACCATCTGCTCCAACTGGTCTCCTCAAACGGCCGAAAACTACCTGTCATGCTACGACTAAGCCTGGCCGGGCTACTGGTGGGGCTGTGCGGCCTTGCCGTGCCCGAGGTGATGGGAATCGGTGACGACACGGTGGATCGCATGCTGCTGGGCGAACCCGGTATCCTGCTATTGGTTGCAATATTGCTGATGAAGATCATCGCGACCTGTGGCGGTATCGGCCTCGGCTTACCCGGCGGGATCATCGGCCCGACCCTGTTCATCGGCGCAGCGGCGGGGGGCCTGCTGGGCACACTTGGCGTTATGTTGGGAATTAACGAGCCGGCGTCCATCGGACTGTATGCCATGATCGGCATGGGGGCCATGATGGCGGGCAGTTTGCAGGCTCCTCTTGCCGGCCTGATTGCCATTCTGGAACTGACGGGCAACCCCAATTTCATTCTACCCGGCATGCTGGCGGTGGTCGCCGCCACCATCACCAGTGGCAGTATTGGAGGCCGGCAATCCATATTCCAGGGTCTGATGCGCAGCCTCGGCCTGGACTATCGCAATGATCCGGTTGCCCAATCATTGCGCCGTGTCGGCGTAGCCGGCGTCATGAACCGGCAAGTGACGGTGCTGCCACGTGAGGCCAGCGTGGAAAAAATAGATGTCGCCCTGAGCGAGCATCCAAGCTGGATCCTGGTGGAGGAAGACGGCTCGCCGGTAGTATTGTTGCCTGCCGTGGATCTGGTTCGCACCCGCAAGGAAAGTCCGGAACTCGATACCCTCGATCTTCGCGGCTTTCCGGGTAAACGCCTCCAGACCGCCGCCATTGATATTCGGGCCAGCCTGCACGAGGCACAGGTAAAAATGACCGAGACCGGCGCCGAGGCCTTGTACGTCGTCAGCCAAACCGTACCCGGAATACCCCGCGTCCATGGGGTCCTCACCCGGGAGGACGTGGACAGCGGCTACCGTTACTAGCCACACTGGATAGATAACAACGGCATCCGTCAAACATTGCATTTGAGCGGCTTTCACGCCATATAGTAGTAACCAGGATTCACAATCACCGGAAGGGAGGACCCGTCATGGCATTTGAAAAAGTGGAAGACCTGTTTGAAGAACTGAAGCAACAACGGGATGAATTGCGGGTGCAGATGCACCTGGCCAGGCAAGAAGCCAAAACCGAGTGGGACAAGCTGGAAGACAAGTGGGATGAAGTCAAACCCAAGCTGGATATGGCAAAAGACCATACCGCCGATGCCTCCAGGGAAGTGTGGAACGCACTGGAACAGGCTGGTGATGCCATCAAACAGGGGTATCAACGGATCCGCCGTGATCTCGACTGATGCGATATTTCCCACTAACCCGACATATCTCTACCACTCACTATTCCTGAATTGCAATGCGGATCGTGCAGTTTGCACGACCCGCGTGTCTTAATCGTAACCTACAATTTCTAACCTATTGATTACCATGGGCCTATGCACTTGGCCCTATCCTTGCAACTGGTCCTGCACGATTATAAGGAGGAACATCAATGCAACGCAGATCATTTCTGAAAGGGACCCTGGCGGGTTCCGCGGTCGCGGTCGCGGTGGGCGCAGGCCTGCTGAGTCCCCGTACCGTGCTCGCAGCCTGGCCCAAGGCCGCGTTTGAGGCCAAGAATGTCGAGGACGCCATGAACAAGCTCTTCGGCTCCGCCGAGAACACCCCTTCGGGTGACATCAAGATCAAGGCCCCCGACATTGCCGAAAACGGCGCCGTCGTCCCGGTCTCGGTCAGCACCAGTCTGGGCAACGTCGACAGCATCGCGGTCATCGCCGAGAAAAACGGCACCCCGCTGGCGTCGAACTTCAAACTGGGCGCCAATGCCATTCCCAATGTCTCCACCCGTATCAAGATGGGCAAGACCTCGGATGTCATCGCGGTGGTCAAGGCCAACGGCAAAGCCTACAGCGCCCGTAAGAACGTCAAGGTCACCATCGGTGGCTGTGGCGGTTAATCCCTGAGCTTAATTTTAAGGAGTCATTATCATGGCGAACAGTATTAAAGTCCGCGCCAAGGCCAAGGGCGATACCGTCGTTGTCAAGGCGCTGATCAAGCACCCGATGGAAACCGGCCTGCGCAAGGACAAGAAAACCGGCAAGGTCATTCCCGCCCATTTCATTCAGGAAGTCAGCTGCAAGCACAACGGTAAAGATGTGCTCGTCGCTGAATGGGGCCCGGCCGTGTCGAAAAACCCGTATCTGTCTTTCAGCTTCAAAGGTGGCAAGGCCGGCGATGCCGTCAGCATCAGCTGGGTCGATAACACCGGCGGTAAAGATG
>CBDUOW010000033.1:0-12523 GCA_965368945.1 uncultured Gammaproteobacteria bacterium | reverse complement strand
AGTGCGTGTGGCTCAAGCCCCAGCAGTGACGGAGTAAATCATTTAATCTTAACCCAACGTATCCAGTAATAGAAAACCGCCGAGCAAAATAGCGATCCAAAGCACCATACTGCCGGTCGGCCAGGTGCGTGACAGGATACCTTTTGGGCCATAGTGTCTGTGTAGACCATCAAACAGTCTGGCGAAATTTTGTCGGCTCAGACTTTTCAGTTGTGATCCCAGCCTGCTGGCTTGTTGAATAAGGTTCATGCTCAGGGTCTTGAAGAGATAACGATAAAACCAGTCGAAATCCAAACTGATCGTCAGAGTGCGTTTCATCAGCGGCAGCATCACAAAGAACGCCAGGCCGGCGAACAGCAGCAACTGAAATTGTGCCACCAAGTGGGCTGCGGTATACGGTTCATAATTGACCGCAAATGGCAATAATGCATATAGCGATTGCGGATAGATACCCAGAAACAGGCATAAGAAGGCAAATATGAACATCGCCAGTTGCATATTGCCCGGCGCCTCCGGTGGACGCAAACCGGAGTCCTGCTGGAAAAACACATACCAGGGAAACTTGATTCCGGCATGCAGGAATACCCCGGCGGAAGCTGCGGTCAGTGCGAACCAGACAATGGCAAGATGCTGATCTGCAGCGGATTGGGCGATCATTGATTTGGAGACAAAACCGGAGGTAAACGGAAACGAGGAAATCGCCAGCGCGCCGATTATGCCGAACAGCGTTGTCCAGGGCATGGTCTGAAACAGTCCGCCCAGCTCTGTACAACGGCGTTTGCCGGTACGATACAAAACGGCACCAGCGGACATTAGCAACAGAGCTTTATAAATGATGTGCGCGAACGCATGTGCCGCCGCACCATTGATTGCCATTTCGGTGCCCAGTCCGATCCCGGTGACCATGAACCCGACCTGATTGACGATGCTGTAAGCGAGAATACGGCGCATATCGTTTTCCAGTAACGCATAGATGATGCCGTAGAAGATCATGTAAATTCCGATCGGGATGAGAATCCAGGTACCGGGAAACGTCACGATGAGAGTAAACACGGCTGTCTTGGTGGTAAAGGCAGAGAGAAACACAGTACCGCTGGGACTTGCCTCGGGATAGGCGTCGGCAATCCAGGCAGAGAAAGGCGGTGCGCCGGCGTTGACCAGAAATCCGGCCAGAATGAGGTATTGTGAAATGGATTCCAGCGACATGGCTTCGAATCGAATCGAGCCGGTCTCAATGACATGACCGGCAATGCCCGTCATGAGCAGCAGTCCGCCCAGCAAATGGATCAACAGATAGCGCATGCTGGCCCGATAGGCAGCTTCATGGCCGGCAGCCCAGATCACCAGGGTAGAGCCGATGGCCATCAGCTCCCAGAATACAAATAATGTGATCAGATCACCGGCAAGCGTGACCCCGATAGCACTGCCGGCATAAATCAGTGCGGCAGTAAGCTCAAAGCTTGTTGCCTGTCGGGAAGCATAGATACCACCTACCAGTGTCATGACGGCAAACACCGTTGCAAACAGGCGCCCGATGACGCTAACCCGGATAGGTTCGAGTTCAAAACCCATGAATGACCATCTAAGAATGTAGCTGTCGGGTAATAGCCAGATAAACAACAAACAGATAACGGGTAAACCGATAATCAGAACCGTGCGCAGTTTTGCCAGAAATGGTACAAACAAGGCGCCAAGTACCAGTATCAAGCCGGGAGGGAACGCCAGCTCAGTCATGCGTTATCTCCGTGTCAGTCCGGTTTGTCTGGTAGTAGTTTTCAGGCCGCTTGAGAAAAACGCCAAGCAATTTGGCAAACAACACCATGCCGACACAAGTAATAAACCCATACCAGGCAAAAAAGCCGAAACTGTGTTCGATGCCAAAATACTCGTGCTGATGGACAAACAGACCAGCAATCAAACTCGCAGCCAGGATGGTCATAAATCCGAACCAGAGTTTGCGGATATTTTTCTGACGCATCAGCCAGTGTGGTTGTTGATTATTCATATTTATCCCTCGCCGAGTAGTGCTGTTGCCAGTTGCAGGGGAATGTCCGGAAACAGAAACAGTAACAGCGTTAATACCGCAGTGCTCGAGAGTGCCACAATGATCGGCAGCGGTGCCTCACCATGCTCGGAAATATCGTCCGCCTGTCGGAACCAGGCTGCGTAAACAATGGGAATGAAATAGGCTGCATTCAGCAAGGTGCTGATGATAATGACGAGCACAGCCACGACATGCTGTTGCTGGAAGGCGCCAAGCAACATGTACCATTTTGAAATAAACCCAGCCGCTGGTGGTATACCTATCATGGAGATGGCGCCTATCGTGAATGCCGCCATAGTCCAGGGCATGCGATAGCCGATACCATTGAGTTGGCTGATCCGGGATTTGTGGCTGGCGGTATAGATCGATCCGGCAGCGAAGAACAGGGTGATCTTGCCCAAGGCATGGGCGGCGATATGAAATGCAGCAGCGACGGTGGAAAGTGGCGCTAGAATAAATATCGCCAGAATTACATAGGAGAGCTGACTAATCGTCGAATAGGCCAGACGCAGTTTAAGGTTGTCCTGACGCAGAGCTATTACCGAGGCGACAATGATAGTGAATCCGGCGATCCATAATACCCACTCCGCTGCGGAGGATTGTTGTAACATGTCAAGTCCGAAGATATAGATCGAAATCTTGACCACGCTGAACACACCAGCCTTGACCACCGCGACGGCATGCAACAGTGCGGAGACTGGTGTCGGTGCCACCATGGCCGCCGGTAACCAGCGGTGTATTGGCATCAGTGCTGCCTTGCCGATGCCAAATATGTACAGAAACAGCAACAGGATTAGTTCCGGCCCGGCAACCTTGCCGGCCAGGATTCCGCCTGGCCGAAATTCCAGGCTGCCGGTGAGGGACCAGGTCCAGATAATCGCCACCAGCAGTAAGCCGATGGAGGTTGTCATCAGTATCCCGAGATAGGTGCGTCCGGCGTTGAGGGCGGCTTCGTCGCCTTTGTGTGTCACCAGCGGATAGGTCGACAGGGTCAGGATTTCGTAAAAGATAAACAGGGTTAGCAGATTTCCCGCCAGGGCGACGCCCATCGTGCTCGAAAGAGCGATGGCAAAGCAAATATAAAAGCGGGTCTGGTGTAATTCCTGGTTACCACGCATATAACCGATGGAATAAAGCGTATTGATCGGCCAAAGCAGTGCGGCAATGCAGGCAAACAGCATGCCCAGCGGTTCCAGCTCAAATAAAATGGATAGCGCCGGTGTGATGTTGACCAGGGTCAGTGAAGGTCTGTTGCCGGCCAGCACCTCGGGTAATAAAGTGAGGACTATACCAAACAGCGCCAGTGAGCTGATTACGGAGATAGTTTCACGCAGATTCGGGCGGTTATGCGCTGCCGCAATCAAGACAGCACCGATTATCGGAATACTGATGCTCAGGAGGATGCTGATTTCCACGCTCATGGTTATTTACCAAATAACATGGTGGAAGCTGATTCCGCCACATCGACCGTGAGCGAAGTGTGGATGCCAAAATAGATGTTGCCGGCTATCAGTATCCAGGTCGGTATCAGCAACGACAAAGGGGCTTCGTTGCGTGTTGCACAACCGGCCGGTGCAGGTTTGAGATAAGCCACTTCGACTACCCGCCAGATATAAATGAGCGCGAGCAGGGATCCAGCAATCAGAATTCCGACCAGCCACCATGATTGTTGTTCCAGTGCTGCCACCACCAGATACCATTTGCTGATAAAGCCAACTGTCAGGGGAACACCCACCAGACTCAAGCCCCCGATCACGAAGGCGCCCATAGTCAACGGCATGCGACGGCCAATCCCGTTCAGGTCACCAAGTTGCACCGTGTTCATCTTGTAGAATACGGCACCGAGTGTCATGAACAGAGCTCCTTTCATTAACGCATGATTAAACAGATGCAATATGGCTGCAGTCAAACCGGTCATTGATGCCAGCCCAATACCGAGGAGTATGTAACCAATCTGGGCTACCGAAGAATAAGCCAGCATACGTTTGATATTAGTTTGAAAAATGGCAACCAATGAAGCACTGATCACCGCGATGGCTGATAACGGCAATAGGAACCAATTGATATGAATTTCCTCAAAGGCAAATTCGATGCCATAGATGGTGAAGATAACCCGGATCAGGACATATATGGCAACCTTGGTCGCGGTTGCGGCAAGAAATACACTGATGACTGATGGTGCATAGGTGTAGACGTTTGGCAGCCAAAGATGTAGCGGGAACATGGCAAGTTTGAGTGCAATGCCGATAAAAATAAATGCAAAAGCCGTGTGCAGAGTCCGGAACTCCTCAACATCTTGCAGTCGAGCAGTGATATCACTCATGTTCAGGGTGCCGGTTACTGCATAGGTCAGGCCGATTCCGATCAGCAAAAAAGTGGCACCAATAGTCCCCATTACCAGATACTGAAATGCGGCGGTAAGTGCCTGCCGTTGCCGCCCCATGCTGATCAGCGCATAGGAGGAGAGCGAGGAAATTTCCAGAAATACAAACAAGTTAAAAATATCACCGGTTAAGGTGATTCCGAGCAGACCCGTCAGGCAGAGTAGAAACGCGGTATAGAACAATGGAATATGCCGCGGAAAAATTTCCTTTTCGACACTGCGCAAGGCATAAGGCAAAGTGACAGCGGCTATGGCGGCCACGATCATGGCAATAAACGCATTGATAATATCAATGCGATACTCAATCCCCCAGGGTGGTGCCCAACCACCCAGTTCATAACTGATGATATTGCCGGCGAGGACGATTTGTAATTGCCAGACGGCAAGCAATAGACAGACCCAGCTAACCAGTAGGGTTAGCAACCAGGCAATTCGTGCCCAGGGCAATATAGCCGTAATCGGTGCGGCCAGTAGCGGAACGACTACCAGCAGAATGCTCAAATGTTGCTCAATCACAATGAATTATCTTGGAGATGAATATCTTCTTCTTCGACAGTGCCATAGGCTTCCTTGATCCGCACGATCAATGCCAACCCCAGCGCCGTGGTGGCAACGCCAACGACGATCGCGGTGAGAATCAAAACATGCGTTAAAGGATTGGAATAATGTTCAAAGCCCGGCGCAATGATCGGTGTGGTTCCTTCCTTTACGTTGCCAATGCTGATGTACAGCAGAAAGACAGAAACCTGGAAAATATTCAGGCCAGCAATCTTTTTGATCAGGTTACCTCGACTGATGACAGTGTAAAAACCCGCCATCATCAAGACGACAACAATCCAGTAATTGTAGTGACCGAGTACAAATTCCATCATTACCTGCCTCTTTCAGAAAAAAGAAAAAAGATCATAGTCATCACCGCGGCCACGGTGATGCCGACGCCCAGCTCAATCACAAGGATGCCAATGTGTTGACCGGTGATCGCTACATCGGCCAATACGTTGTAATTGAGAAACTGACCACCCAATAGCAGGCTCGCGACACCGGTGCCGGCATAAATCAAAACTCCCAGACTGGCGAGTATTTGCAGTATGCGTAAAGGAATGATGCGTTCAGCGTTTTCCAAACCGTAAACCAGGGTGTAGAGAATAAAGGCAGAACTAAAAATGACGCCTGCCTGGAATCCGCCTCCCGGCCCAAAGTCACCATGAAACTGGACATAAAACGCAAACAGGATGATGAAAGGAATAAGTAACTTGGCAGTGATTCGTAAAATGAGATTATGTTTCATGCTGTGTTTCCTTTGTTCTGCGTCGCGCGCGACGTTCAGCCAGTAAGAGAAACACACCAATGCCGGCGGTAAAGATCACCGTGACTTCACCCAGGGTATCAAAGCCACGATAACTTGCCAGCACCGCAGTCACAATATTCGGCACGCCGGTTTCAGCGACGGCCTTGTCAAGATAGTGGGGAACGACATGCTTTTGTGCCGGTGCATTAGGATCACCAAAGGCCGGAATGTCGAGGGTGCCATAGATCAAGGCGGCCCCGGTTACAAAAACCACCAGTAAGGGCAGCAGCGGGCGATGCTTACCGCTGTGCTTTTCCTCTTGGGTCCGGGTTAATGCCAGTGTGCCCAGCATCAGTACGGTAGATATCCCGGCGCCAACGGCGGCCTCGGTGAAGGCGACATCGGCGGCATCCATAACCACAAAGAGTCCGGCTGATAACAGGCTGAAAATCCCGAATAACATCACGATTGCAAACAGGCTATGAATGCGAATAATCGCGATGGCGGTAACCAGTAAAAAGGCCAGTAAAGTGATATCGATCAGTAGATCAATCATCAGTGAGATTCCATGTGTGCGTGCTCTGAATCGAGTTTGGGTTTCAATCCCCCGAGCCAGGCGGCATTGGCCAGGGCATGTGAGGCAGCGGGACTGGTGAAAAGCAGAAAAACAAACACCACTAACAATTTGACACTGGCCAGTGTCAAGCCGGACTGCAGAGCCAGCCCAAGCAGAAACAGCGCTGCGCAGAGGGTATCAGTGGTACCTGATGCATGCAGACGACTGAATACATCAGGGAAGCGGTGAATACCAATGCCACCGATTATCCCCAGCAGTCCACCGCTAACAATACAAAACCAGCTCAGCAGTTCAATAATCATTTGGTTTTTTCTTTTGTATTATCAGGCTCAGCAGTAGTGTGGAAATTACCCTGTTCCACCAATTTCAGTACAGCAACCACACTGATAAAGTTGATCAAGGCGTAAACCAGAGCAATATCCAGAATATCGTGACGATCGGAAATAAAGGCAAATACCGCGATGAGTAGCACAGTTTTAGTGCCAAACATATTAACAGCCAGTATGCGATCATAGACGGTGGGACCGAGGAGAGCCCGGCCCAGCGCCAGGCCCATGGTGATCAGAATGGCAAGTGCTGCGACGGTGTAAATCATGCTGTTTTATCTTCCAGGTTATCTGGAATGGCTTGTGCCATGCGACCCGTCTGCAGATCATCCGCCGCTTCCCGCGACAAAGCATGGATCCGAATGCTATCGGTACCGAGTTGGACTGTGACAGTACCCGGCGTCAGGGTAATGGAATTGGCATAGATGACCTGCCCCACGGCGGTTTTCTGGGGAAGCGGCAACTGGCGTAGTTGGGGTGAAAATGATTTACCGGGGGTCAGAATCCGGCGGACCACATCCAGATTGGCCAGGACGATCTCGCGCGAGAGGAAGACCAAAAATCGGGGTAATTGTCGGCTCAGATGCAGGGGATGACTCTCATGGTCAATAACATCCATACGCAGGGCAAGGACAACGGTCAGTAGTGAGCTGATCAGCCCCAGGCTGATTAGCAGCACATTGTAATGGCCTGAGAGTAATAGCCACAGGATGAAAAGGGTAAGTGTGAGGCTGACGGCGTGTTTCAACTCCAGACTCCCGGTTTGGCGGCATCCGCATCGAGCGGGAGTAACAACAGACCTGGAATGGGCAGCCCACGGGAAAGCAATCTTGGGGTAATTCCTGTCTTGTTATTTTTAGTCACGGTTCAGTCACCTGGTCAGGGTCCTACTCTAGCCGCATCTCAACCAAACGGCCAGCCATACAGTTGTCAGCATCAGACTGGGTGAATATATATAAAAAGACCAGATAAAACAAGATGTTAAAGATATCGGATATTCTTAAAGTTTGCCCTCAGGGTGCCGACATTACAGGTAACTCCGAGATAGTCAGGTGCCATGGCATGAATGGCAAGTCGTAGGACTCAGGGTTGTTGGTTTTGTTTTTCCTCCCCCTGCGCAGAATTTGCGCAATTTAGACAGCCCCGCATATGCGGGGCTTTTTTTATGCCCTGGTGCCAAATGCCTTCGTTGAGCTGCTTTAGCGAGCGTGGAATACCACGATATCCATGCCAGTGGCACGAATCATGCCCTGATCCGCGAGGCTACGGAGCACTCGGCCCGCCATTTCGCGCGAGCAGCCGACATTACGGGCGATTTCCTGGCGGGAAATATGAATCTGGGTGCCCTCCGGGTGTGACATTGCCTCCGGCGTGTCACACATCTCGAGCAGGGTGCGTGCCACCCGGCCGGTTACATCCAGGAAAGCCAGTTGGCCGACCTTGCGGCTGGTGCTTAACAGGCGTTGCGCCATTTGCTTGCCGACGGCCGTCATGATCAGCGCATGCACATCCTTGAGTTCGTTCTGAAATAGTTTATTAAGTGTGTCGTAATTGATCGCGGCCAGGACACAGTCAGTGCGGGCACGGACCATGGTGCTGCGGACACTGGTGCGGAAGAACAGCCCCAGTTCGCCGATGAAATCCCCCTGGTTGAGGTAGGCCAGGATAATCTCATGTCCCGGGTCCTCCTTGTCCTCCATCATGACAGTGGCCGAGCCTTCGATCAGAAAATAGAGGGTATCCGCGGGTTCCCCTTCGCGTACAATGAGGTGTTTTTTCGGGACTGTGCTGCGGGAACAATGGCTGAGAAACTGTTCCAGCGCTGCTACATCAAGTTCCATGCGTACTTCCATATCAGACGGTTCTGTCATACAGACTTCTTTTATTTATCACCAGTTTGTAATGCTTTCAAGTATGGACTGATTTTTTACCTATTGACAGGTAAAATACCGCACCCGTTGAACTACTGGAATAATAGCACTGTATGACTATCCGTACCCGATTCGCCCCCAGCCCCACTGGTTACTTGCACATTGGCGGCGCACGTACTGCGCTGTTTTCCTGGTTATATGCGCGCAAGCATGGGGGCAAGTTTGTGCTGCGTATCGAGGATACGGACCTTGAACGATCAACCGCCGAATCCGTCAATGCCATTCTGGAGGGTATGACCTGGCTGGGCATGGAATATGATGAAGGGCCGTTGTACCAGACCGATCGCTTCGAGCGTTATGGCGAAGTGATTCAGCAACTGCTGGATAGCGGCCATGCCTATCGCTGCAACTGCAGCAAGGAGCGGCTGGAGACACTGCGTGAACAACAAATGGCCCGTAAGGAAAAGCCACGCTATGACGGCCACTGCCGCGACAAGCAGATCGATCCGAATACGCCTCATGTGATCCGCTTTCGTAATCCGCTGGATGGGGATGTGGTGGTTGACGATATCATTCGTGACAAGGTCATTATTCATAACCGTGAACTGGATGACCTGATTATTCGTCGCACGGACGGTTCGCCCACCTATAATCTGACCGTGGTGGTGGATGATCTGGATATGAACATCACGCATGTGATTCGCGGTGATGATCACATCAACAATACCCCGCGCCAGATTAATATCCTCAAGGCCCTTGGCGCCGAGATTCCCAAGTATGGCCACGTCCCTATGATCCTGGGGGAAGACGGTGCGCGTCTGTCAAAACGTCATGGCGCCACTAGTGTGGTGCAATACCGGGATGAAGGGTTTTTACCGGAGGCCTTGTTGAATTACCTGGTGAGGCTGGGCTGGTCCCATGGCGATCAGGAAATGTTCACGGTCGATGAAATGATCGAGTTGTTTCAGCTGGAAAACGTCAATCGCTCAGCTTCAACCTTTAACACGGAAAAATTGCTCTGGCTGAATCAACAGTATATTAAGAATGATAAACCGGAGCGGATTGCGCATTTGTTAAGCCCGCACATGGGTAATCTTGATATTGATCCGACGGAAGGGCCGGACCTGGTAGACGTCGTGGCGGCGCAACAGGAGCGTGCCGCGACACTGGTGGAAATGGCGGAGGCCAGCCGATTTTTCTACAAGGACTTTGATGAGTATGAGCCCAAGGCGGCAAAAGCACATTTACGTCCGGTGGCGGAAACCCCGCTGCGGGAATTAAAACAGGCCCTGGCTAATCTGGAAACCTGGCAAGCTGATACCATTCATCAGGTCGTCAATGACGTGGCAGAGAAACTGGAACTGAAAATGGGTAAGGTCGGTATGCCATTGCGTGTCGCGGTGGCCGGTTGTGCGGCCTCGCCGAGTATTGATATCACCCTGCAGTTGCTGGGTAAGGAAAAAACCCTGCGCCGCATCGATCAGGCGCTGGCGTATATTGAGCAGCGGAAACAGGCAAATGAATGATTGAGTTAAGTATCCAGTAATTAAAATTAGCGTCTTACAATAACAGCGTATTTTCAAGTCAAGGTTAAATTGCATGAGCAGTGAAGAGCGGGTCAAACCGACAAATTTTATTCGCCAGATCATTGAAGCGGATCTGAAGCAGGGCAAAAACGAGGGCAAGGTCGCGACCCGTTTTCCACCGGAACCCAATGGTTTCCTGCATATCGGCCATGCGAAGTCGATTTGCCTGAATTTTGGTGTCGCCCGGGACTATCACGGTACCTGCAACCTGCGCTTCGACGACACCAATCCGCACAAGGAAAATATCAAGTATGTCGAAGCCATCAAACAGGATGTGCACTGGCTGGGTTTCGACTGGGATGATCGCCTGTACTACGCCTCGGATTATTTTGAGAAGTTGTATGGCTATGCGGTCGAGCTGATAAAAAAAGGCAAAGCCTATGTGTGCGATCTGAATGCTGAAGAGATCCGTCAATATCGCGGTACCCTGACCGAGGCTGGCAAGGACAGCCCTTATCGTAATCGCAGCGTGGAAGAAAACCTGGATCTGTTCGCCCGCATGCGCGGCGGGGACTTTGCCGACGGCGCCAAGGTATTGCGCGCCAAAATTGATATGGCCTCACCGAATATCAACCTGCGTGATCCGACCATTTATCGCATCCGGCATGGGGTGGTGCATCACCAGACCGGGGAAGAGTGGTGCATCTATCCCATGTATGATTTCACCCACTGCCTGTCCGATGCGATTGAAGGGATCACCCATTCACTTTGCACCCTCGAGTTTGAAGATCACCGGCCGTTGTACGACTGGTTCCTGGATGAACTGCAAACCCCCAGTCACCCGCAGCAGATTGAATTCTCCCGCCTGGTGCTGGAATACACCGTCACCAGCAAGCGCAAGCTGACCGAACTGGTGGATGAAGGTTTAGTGGAAGGCTGGGATGATCCGCGCATGCCGACCATTGCGGGTATGCGCCGACGGGGATACCGTTCCGAGGCGATTCGCGACTTCTGTGATCGCATTGGTGTGACCAAGTCCGACAACTTTATCGAAATGGCGTTGTTGGAAAACTGTGTACGCGATGATTTAAATACCCATGCGCCACGCCGCATGGCCGTGTTGCAGCCGCTCAAGCTGGTGATCACCAATTACCCGGAAGAGCAAAACGAGCAGTTGATTGCGCCAAACCATCCGCAGGATGAGGCCATGGGTAGCCGAGAGCTGACCTTCAGCCGGGAAGTCTATATCGACCAGGCGGATTTCATGGAAGTCGCCCCCAACAAGAAGTTCAAACGACTGGTCAGTGGCGGGGAAGTGCGCTTGCGCAATGCTTACGTAATCCGCTGTGATGAAGTGATCAAGAACGATCAGGGTGACATCATTGAACTGCGCTGTAGTTACGATCCGGACACCCTTGGGGCGAATCCCGAGGGACGGAAGGTCAAGGGGGTGATTCACTGGGTTTCCGCCGTGAATGCGGTCAGTGCCGAAGTCCGCCTGTATGACCGGCTGTTCAGTCATCCCAATCCCGACAAAGCCGGTGAGAGCAAGTTCTACAAGGATTACCTGAATCCCGATTCGCTGCGCACCCTGACGCAGTGTTACCTGGAAGCCAGTCTCGCCGACGCCAAACCCGGGGAGCAGTTCCAGTTTGAGCGCGAGGGCTATTTCTGCCTGGACAGTGAGCACCTGAGTGACGGTAAAGCGGTGTTTAACCGCACCATTACCCTGCGGGATACCTGGGCGAAAATCGAGCAAAAAGGGGCTAACTGACTGTCAGTCGGGCATAAATTTGGCTGTCTCTCCACGCTACAACATGTCCCGGCGCAGCACGCGGAAAATGGCCGAAAACCACTCTAACTATCGAAAAAATGGGGCATTGTTGTTGACTTGCCAGGGCGCTTAGCGTAAATTGCGCGCTCTCGTTTCGGGGCTATAGCTCAGCTGGGAGAGCGCTACAATGGCATTGTAGAGGTCGGCGGTTCGATCCCGCCTAGCTCCACCAGAAACAGCAACAGTCTTGTTGAGGAAAGTATGCATACAGCAGGACGTGTTGCCGTATTTGTGGGTATCTTGATGACCGCTTTGGGGATCATCATCGGTTTTACCGCCATGTTCATGAATGCGGATCGCCAGGCAGTAGTCTGGCTGGGTGTCATTCCACTCGGATTTGTGGTGATGCTCGCGGGAACGGTCACCTCCCAACTGACCCAACCCAAAGACGACAACTCATAAGCAGTTTCGTCCCCATCGTCTAGTTGGCCTAGGACACCGCCCTTTCACGGCGGCAACAGGGGTTCGAATCCCCTTGGGGACGCCAAATTAAAAAAGCCCGCTTTTGCGGGCTTTTTTAATTTCTGGTTTTACAAAAGTCGATTCGAACCCCGATCTAATCAGTGACGATGTGCATGGATGCACAAGTGTCGCGGAAGGCAGGGATGCCGAGAGCGACATCCCCTTGGGGACGCCAAATTAAAAAAGCCCGCTTTTGCGGGCTTTTTTAATTT